>JACQSF010000034.1 GCA_016206085.1 Candidatus Uhrbacteria bacterium | reverse complement strand
TCCCATCACTGCCACGCGTGAAGAGCGGCTCGAGAATCCTCGAGCGCGCAGCGCCAAGCTCCGTGTGGCGGAAAGAATCTAACTAAAGGAGGATCCACAAGATCCGATAGAAACCCCACTTCTATCGTTATGTCCCCAGTTGCTGCACAAACTGCTGTCTTTTCGCCAACCCATGTTGTACGCCGCGTCAGTATTCGGACGTGGATTGCTAGTCATGTCGTTGCGTTAAACATTGCTTCTCTCGTGATCGTTGTGCTCTTGGTCGCGGGCTATATTTTCCAAGTGAACGCTTCGATTTCACAGGGATATCAGATCCGTGAGCTTGAAAACAAACTTGATGAACTCAGCCTCATGAACCAGAATCTCGAACTCGAGACGCGTAAGAGTCAATCCCTCGACCATGTAGCGAAGTCGGTGAAGATGCTCGGTTTCGTCGAGGCCGAGATGCCAAATTACATTTCCGGCTCCGAACCCACCTTCGCCATGGCGGAATAAGATCATCAAAAAAGCAGTCCAAGATGGGCTGTTTTTTGGTTTCGTGATAGTTGACTTGAAGGATTCGGGCGGGGGGGGGGTATACTCATACATATCTAATAATTTAGTGTTTTGACTATGTCTGAGATACACAAGGAGGCTCCACCAGAAGCAGTAAAAGAAAAGGAGAGGAAATTAAACTGGCATTTGACCGAAACCTCAAGTGGCGCCTGGTCTGTTGGTACTACTCTAGATGACGCGGGTTTTTATCCTGCCGATGAGGAAACAGGGACAGTGGATTTTTGGGTCGCCCCAGCGGATTTCGTAGAAAAATACCTAAAGGATGAGAATGAAGAGCATACAGACGGAGCCATTAGAGCGGCCATCGAAAAGTGGCGGGATGAACAAAAGGGTTAGAAAACAGTCATACTTAAAAGTGTACCTTTCTGGTACGCTTTTATGTTTCGTTGTGGGGTCGTAGTTATACGTCAGGTCGGGTTATGTGCTTTTTGACTGACGACAAATTTTCGCAGGTGCGAACTTTTGTCGTCAACTCGAGATCCCTCGGCTCCCCCTCGACAGGTTCGGGGTCGCTCGGGATGACACTGACCTGTATGGTACTATCTACCAGTTATGCTCAAACGTATCCGGCCAACAACGTGGCAAGAAGTCTTCCAAGATTGGAAACAACGCGAGGGGAATGATCCGGGTTGGATTCATTGTGCGACGGTCTTGAAAGGTTGGGAGAGCTGGGAGGCGTGGAGACGGTTTACGGCGGAGCAGATCAAAGCGTCGCAGCGGGAGTGGGCGATATTCGAACTGACGGATCCCATGAGTGAGATTCCCAGCATGCTCGTAGGTCCGTTCACAGGTTGGCAGTCGAGGTTGCCCGCGCCCAATAAACACACATTTGCCGATCTCGTACACATTCCCGAACAGGAGCTCCTCTTCCGTGCTTATGAGAAAGTCGTTTCCATGATGAAGAACTTTCCACCGTTGACCACCTTCATTGGGTTACAAATCGAGGGAACCGATCGCATTGTCTGCATGGAAGGCCACCATCGCGCCACCGCTGTCGCGATCGCAGCTCTCGATGGGAAACAGATCGGCTTCGGCGGTTCGGTGCAGATTGCCTTGGCAACGCTCAAGATCGACGAACACAATTTGCTCGACAATGTACTCGCGCGTGGATCCTCGAAGAATGTACAGGCTACATACAAATCATCAGCTGAGTTCATCGCCCGTTCTTGACGTGATATACTGATGTTCAAGGATTGCTTTGTCGCTTCGCTCCTCGCAATGACGAGGGTTAGTTAGGAGGATATGTTTCAGACCGCACTCTTTGACCCGGACACTGTCGTGAACGCGGTCAACAACGTGAACTGGCTCGAACCCACTTGGGATCTTTTTATTATTCTCTTTTTTGTCGTCGCCTCCCTGATTTACGGCGTCTCGCTTGGACGTGATCGTATCATCGTGATCCTTGTCTCGATTTACATGGCGCTGGCGATCGTGAACTACATGCCCTTCCTGACAGGCGTGAGCACGGCAGAAGTTTCCGTAAACGACACCTTCGCCTTGCGCGTCTCTGTGTTTCTTGGTGTTTTTATTCTCCTCTTCTTTTTCCTTTCGCATTCCGCTTTGATGAAAGCGTTCGGTCATGGAACTTCTGCTCAGGGTAAATTTTGGCAAGTGATGATCTACTCGTTTTTACATGTTGGGTTGCTCATCAGTGTCACGCTTTCATTTTTTCCCGCCGACCTCGCCAACGTCCTTTCGCCATTGAGCCAAGCCCTTTTTATGAGTGACATTGCGCGCGCTGTGTGGGTTACACTTCCTGTTGTCGCGATGGCTCTATTTGGTGGGGGAGCGAAAGAGGATTAAGGGATGTAACCTGATAAACGCGACTCGTGTATAGTGAGCCACGCATGGATAAACACGCGTTTGAACAATTTTATAAGGTGAATATTGACCGTATCTATCGATACGTGTTTTTTCGTGTAGGGCGCAATGTGAGCGTTGCGGAAGATCTCGTCTCGGAGATTTTCATGAAAGCGCTCAAGAATTTTCACAAGTTTGATCCAGAGATTTCTCAATCCGCCTGGATTTATCGCATCGCACATAACCATTTGGCCAATTATTTTCGAGATCAAAAGAGAGATGTAGATCTGGAAGACGTGAGTTTTACTCTCGTAGGGGAAGATGGACGCAAGACATTCGAAGACCGGGAAGAAGAAATGAAACTGTACGAAGCTTTGGAAACCCTTCCACCGGAAGATCGCAAACTCGTAACGATGAAGTACCTTGAAGGGTACTCATACAAAGAAATGGCCTTAATGATTGAGAAGAAGTCGGACGCGTTAAAAGTCGCGACCCATCGTGCCATGAAGAAACTCAAAGTATGTTTTTCCTCAAACGACAATTAAAGAAAGCCAAGCAGTCAAGCGCGCCCGCGAAGGCGTTTCGCGGACGTTTGTTGTCGGAATTGAGTCTTGCCTATGACCAAGAATACGGTTGTCCACAGCGACGTCCGTTCCTGATTCAGTTTGCAGGCGTGAGTTTTGCATCACTTGTGTTGTTTTTTGGTATGGGAGCTGGGGTGTATGCCTATGAAAGCCCACAGGTGACAGAAGGTCACCCACTGTACTTTGTGAAGTCAGGACTCGAGTCGATACAAGGTGGGTTCGCCCGATCTCCAGAAGCTCGTGCACAGTTTCATGCAGAAATGATGGAGCGTCGTTTGGCAGAAGGGGAATATCAGTTGCCTCATCGACCAGATCGTGTCCCCCCATCGTTGGATGAAGCGGCTGAACAATTCGAACAAACGATCTCAGCACTCGATGAAGGGGTGAAGGATGAGATGAGAAAGAAACTTATTGAATCCCTTTCACTTCATCGCGCCCGTTACCTTGAACTCTCAGTTCGTGTACAGGAAAACGAGGAAGAGACCGGAGCGCTTGAGTCCTTGCGATTGCGCGTCGAGGGACATGAGCTTTCCGAAGATGAACTCATCCGTCTGTTCGAGATGGGGCGTCGCGCGCGCAACCAGTTCGACGGACGATAACCAATAAAATGTTATGCCAATGATACTCAAAGCGGTGCGAGTGCCGATTACCATGCTTGCGCTTGCATCCCTACTTGTCGTTCCCACGTTTTTTGCCTCTGCGGCAGAGTTGGATGGTTCTCATGAAGAACCTCGACATCAGCCACCTACGAATATGGACAAACGACTTCCTCCACGATTCCATATCGGGGAAGTCGTCGAAGTTGATCCCAATGCCAATACGATTCTTGTGAAGTCCCTACGACCCAGCAAAGATGGTGAGGTCAAGTACGTTTTTGTCACCTATGATGACCAGACGACTTTCTCAGAAGGGCGTGAAGATGCCGATGAATCATCCGTTTCTGTTGGAGATAAGATCCATGTAAATGGAATCGTGAACTGGGACTCAGAACAATACGTCGCTGAAATCGACGCTGATCACGTTATTCTCTTTGAGGAGAAACCCCTGCGTCCGGCTCATCCTGGAGCTCCATCCGCCCGACCTGAACCAGATGCCTCTTAAGTGAAAATAATTCAGAGGTGAACACAAAAGCCAGCCGCCGAGCTCAGCTCGATCCAGGCCGGCTTTTGTTTTTGGGAGTCAGACGGTATACTGGTTGCGAAATATGATCCGCCTCTACAACACATTGACTCGACAAAAGGAGGAGTTTAGACCTCTCCATGAGGGCAAAGTGGGGATGTATAGTTGTGGTCCGACTGTGTATTGGTTTGCCCACATTGGGAACATGCGAAGTTTTTTGTTCGCCGATGTTTTGCGGCGGACGCTTGAGCTCAATGGCTATGAGGTGAAACAGGTTATGAACATCACGGACGTTGGTCATCTCACAGGGGACATGGATGATGGTGAGGACAAGATGATCGTCGCCATGAAGCGGGAGGGGAAGACCGCGTATGAGATCGCGGAGTTTTATACTGCGGCGTTCAAAAAAGATCTCGAGACACTGAACATCAAGCCAGCGAATATTTACCCAAAGGCCACGGATCACATCGCTGAACAGATCGACATGATTCAGACGCTTGAGAAAAATGGGTTCACGTACCAGACGAGCGACGGGGTGTATTTTGATACGTCTAAGCTAGCGGACTATGGCCGATTGTCTGGCCAGAAATCCGAGGAGAAAAAAGCAGGCGCTCGCGTAGAGATGGGAAAGAAGCGTAACACGACAGATTTTGCGCTGTGGAAGCTCAGCCCTTCGATAGGCTCAGGGCATCAACCGCATGAACGGTTGATGGAGTGGAGCTCGCCTTGGGGAATAGGCTTCCCTGGCTGGCACATTGAGTGTTCTGCCATGTCGCTCAAGTATCTTGATGTTCCATTTGATATCCATACAGGCGGTGTCGACCATATTGCCGTGCACCATGAGAACGAGATCGCCCAGACCATGGGAGCCGAAGGAGTACTTGAGGCCAACATTTGGATGCACAACGAGTTTCTCACGGTCGATGACGGCAAGATGAGTAAGTCGTTGGGAAATTTGTTTACCGTCGATGAGATTGTCGCCAAGGGCTATGATCCGCTTGCGTATCGATACTTTGTGCTGGGTGGGCATTATCGGTCCAAGCTCAACTTCACATTTGAGGCGCTCGACGCCGCACAGAATGCCCTGCACAAGTTGCGCGAGATGATTCGTTCGTGGACTGTGTCGGGGAAGATTGGGTGCGCTGACTTAGAGAGCGAATTTCTCGCCGCGCTCAATGACGATCTGGGAACCCCGCAAGCACTGGCCGTTGTGTGGAAACTTGTTGACGAGGATCTCCCAACGGAAGTGAAAGCAAAGACCCTCTTGTGGATGGATCGGGTACTGGGGCTGAACCTTGAGGAATATCTGGGTCATACGCTCAACATCCCAGAGCAGATTCAGCAACTTGTCCAAGAACGAGAGGCAGTGCGAAAACAAAAAGATTGGATACGTTCAGATGAACTTCGTGATCAAATTCAGGATTTTGGTTACGTTGTTGAGGATACGGATCAAGGTCCTCAGGTAAAAACATTGTAAGAGAACGCAAAAACCCCGCGTTCTCTTTGTTTTGTGGTAGAATATTTGCGATATGGCAAAAGATATCCTCAAGCAAAAAATAGGAATTCAAACTCCCGAGACAAAAGAGGTTCCTCGGGGTTCTGAACCGGTGGTGGAGATCCAGACCAGCCAGGAGTCGGTAGTAGAACAACCAAGAGAACCAGAGCGTTCTTCGTCATCAGAATCTTCTCCGGTAGGGGAGACTTCACACAAGGATCAGCTTGTGACATCACGCAGGGCTGCGTCGGTTGGGATAAAGCAAACTGACAAACTGGAGGAGGAAATTGAGGATATTCTTGAGGAGGATTTGAAGGAGTTGTACCTGACGATGTCACCAGACAAGCAGGCAGAGTTTTGTGAAAAGGGCGAGCAGACGCGCTCCAGGATTCGTCAAATCGTTCGTTCGGCCAAGATCAACGCGAAAAAGATTTTTCATCTCATTCGAGACTGGCTCAAGATCATCCCTGGTGTGAATCGATTTTTTTTGGAGCAGGAGGCAAAAATTAAGACCGATAAAATTTTGTTCGTAAGCGAGGAAGAAAAAAAGCGAAGCGAAGATTTGTGATGTACGTACTTCAATTTGGGATGCAAGCCGACACATCATCCGTTGCCAGGGCGGCGCAGGGGGATCTTTTTATGGCTGGAGTTATTTTGTGGGGTGTTCTTGGCCTGGGAGTTTTGATCGGGTTTCTGTCTCTTGGCCGCTTTATCCTGCACCGACTTTCGCTGGCAAAACAGGCAACGTTTCGTCGTGTGACCTTGCTGGTGACTCTCCCAAAATTTCGTCGAGAAGAGGAAAGTGAACGTGGTCCGTCGAAAGATCAGGTACAGGAGGCCATAGCGGCTTCCGAGTCGTTCTTCTCTTCTGTCGGCGGGCTTAAGGCTCAGCGTGGTTTTAAGGCGTGGTTCTTGGGACGGCAGGATGAGTTTTCGTTTGAGATTGTGGTTGAGAAAAAGCTCATCAAGTTTTATGTGAGTTCCCCTGTTGAGCTGCGTGAGTTTCTCGAACAACAACTCTCCGCAGCCTATCCAGACGCCTATACCGAGGAAGTCGAAGATTACAATATCTTCCAACCCGATGGCGTCATCCTGGGAAGTCATCTTGTCTTTCGTCGGGAGCATGCGTTCCCAATCAAGACCTATCGGGAACTTGAGAAGGATCCGCTCAACGCGATCACAAATGTGCTTTCAAAAATTCCGGAAGGGGGTGGCGCGGCGTTTCAGTTTTTGGTGCGTTCTTCCTATGCGAAGTGGCGCAAGAAAGGGATAAAAATCGCCAGTAACATGCAGCAGGGAATGAAACTTACTGAGGCGTTGAAAGGAAAGAAGAAGGGAAAGGTTGGTTGGGCTGAGCTTGCAGGATTTGGGGGAAACAAGCCGCAAGAACCAGAAAAAGAATATCGACTTTCGCCTTTAGAGGAACAAATCGTCAAAGGTCTTGAGACCAAAGCGAGCAAAGCGGGAATGGATGTGTGTATTCGTCTTGTGACCTCATCCAAGTCGTTGCAAAATGCTCAGACGCTTTTGCAGAACATGTTGAATGCTTTTGCCCAGTACAACATTTATGAATATGGAAATTCGTTCGTGAAGGTTGTTCCAGGACGCAAGAAACGTATCATCCGGGATTTTATTTATCGAGGCTTCAACCAGAGCAATACGATCGTCCTCAATGCGGAGGAGATGGCGAGTTTGTGGCATCTTCCTCTTCCCTGGACCGAGACACCCAATATCAAGTGGCTCGGCGCACGCAAAGGTCCGGCACCTTCGGGAATCCCTGGGCCAGAGGACGGAGATATTGAGCTTGGGTACAACATGTTCCGTGGAATTCGTACTCCCATTTGGATGAGGTCCGTCGACCGTACCCGCCATATGTACGTGGTAGGTAAATCCGGTTCCGGAAAGTCTCAGCTTATCGCTGCCCTTGCCATCCAGGATATTAAGGCGGGTCATGGTGTGGCGGTCGTGGAGCCACACGGGGATCTCATCGAACTTATTTTGGCGAATATTCCCAAAGAACGCGTGGACGACGTGGTCGTTTTTAATCCATCGGATATGGAACGTCCCATGGGTCTTAATATGCTTGAGGCGCCCAACGACGCCATGAAGGATTTTGCTGTGCAGGAAATGATCTCGATTTTTTACAAGTTGTTCCCGCCAGAGATGATCGGTCCGATGTTCGAGCACCAGATGCGCAACTTCATGTTGACGCTCATGGCAGATCCGGAGAATCCAGGAACCATCGCGGAGATCCCGCGCATGGTGACGGACAAGAAGTTTCAAGATCTTTGGCGTTCTAGACTGAAAGATCCGGTCGTGCGATCTTTCTGGGAAGACGAAATTGACAACACGAGCGACTATCATAAGTCAGAAATGATGGGGTACCTTGTGTCCAAGGTTGGTCGCTTTGTCGAAAACGAAATGATGCGCAACATCATCGGTCAGGCCAAGTCGAGTTTCAACTTCCGTGATATCATGGACAACAAGAAGATTTTGCTCGTGAACCTTTCCAAGGGAAAGACGGGAGATGTCAATGCCGAGCTTCTTGGACTTGTTATCGTTTCTAAACTTCAGATGGCCGCGCTCACACGGGCAGATCTCCCGGAGGATCAGCGTCATGATTTTTACCTCTATATTGACGAGTTCCAAAATTTTATTACCGATTCCATCGCGACCATTTTGTCCGAGGCTCGTAAGTATCGATTAAATCTCATTATCGCGCACCAGTACATCGGACAGCTCGTCAAAAATAATGATACAAAGATTCGTGATGCCGTCTTTGGGAACGTGGGGACGAATTTTGTTGCTCGTATCGGTCCTGAGGACGTGGAAACACTTGAGAAGATTTATGCACCGGAATTTTCCGGATACGATCTCATCAATTCGGATAAATTTACCTGGTACGTTAAAATGATTGTCGATAACGCCCAGCAGAAACCGTTCACCCTCAATTTCACCCCACCACCTAAAGGAGATGTAGAGCTTGCCAACGCGATTAAGGAACTTTCACGTCTGAAGTATGGTCGCGATCGGGCGATTGTCGAGGCCGAGATTATGGAGCGAACGGCGCTGGGAAATCGGGGAGGAGTAGTTCCTGCCATTCCAGAAGTAAGCGAATTTTAACCTATGTTGAATTACGAAACTCGCGATCTTTGCGTTCACGGGCGCCCGCCGACCCCGCTCTCCCTATGTTTTCATAGGGTTCGCGGGGATCGTCAGCCCGTTCACGCAAATCTCATCGAGTTTCGTAATTCAAAGTAATCTATGTCTGAGAGTGAAGGAGATACCTACACATTTGAAACGGAGCCGGATGTTGACGTACATGCAAACCAGCGTGAGCATGGCGACGCACGCAATCGACTCGCCCTGCAAATGCTTAAACAAACCCGTGACAGTTTGTCGCACGTGATTCAGTTACTCGAAGAGGGGGATACGACACGTGCCACGAGACAAATGGTTCATTTTGTTTCACAGAAGAAATTGGTCGAGACCGAACTCGAGTCCGGTATGGAGATGCGAGTGATTGAGGGTGTTTTTGATGGCCAGGGGATGGTCGGGGCTGATGGGGTGCGCTATACCGTACCGGAGAATTACGCGTCTAAGTCCAAGCTCGTTGAGGGGGATATCCTCAAACTCATAGTAAAATTAAACGGAAATTACGTATTTAAACAAATTGGTCCGGTGGAACGTCGCCGCTTGGTTGGAAGACTCGGCATAGATTCATCCACACAGGAACCGATTGTGCAGGTCGATCAAGACGTGTATAAAGTCCTTGTCGCGAGCGTCTCTTACTTCAAGGGGATTCCGGGTGATGAAGTTGTGATCCTTATTCCAAGCGGAGGAACTTCCGTTTGGGCAGCGGTAGAACGTTTGAACAACTAGGCTAATAGGCAGATAGGTTGTAGGTTGTAGCGTTTCGAGTTCCTACACCCTAACAGCCTACAACCTAACAGTCTGCCCCCTATGTCTAAAGTTCTCTATCGCACCTATCGACCCAAAACATTTCAGGAGGTGAGCGGGCAGGAGCATGTGGTTCGAACATTGCAGAACCAACATGCCTCTGGGTCTACCGCTCACGCCTATTTGTTTACGGGTCCTCGCGGTGTAGGAAAAACAACCACCGCTCGGCTTATTGCCAAGCTGGTGAATTGTCTTTCGCCAAAAAAGAATGAGCCCTGCAATACCTGCGATGCCTGTGTTTCGATTGCTTCAGGACAAGCATTAGATGTGTATGAAATTGATGCGGCATCGCACACGGGTGTCGACAACGTCCGTGAAACGGTGATCGATTCAGTGCGCTTTGCTCCTAATGTGTTGAAAAAGAAAGTGTATATCATTGACGAGGTACACATGCTTTCGACCTCGGCCTTTAATGCGCTTTTGAAAACCCTTGAGGAACCACCAGAGCACGTGCTGTTTGTGTTGGCGACGACCGAGATCCACAAAGTTCCTGAAACGATCATCAGTCGTTGCCAGCGGTTTGATTTTAAACGGATCAGCTCGGATGAACTTGTGGAACGCATGAAAGGAATTGTGAAAGAAGAAGGAGTGAAGGTGGACGAGGTGGTATTACGTGAGATCGCTCGGCATAGCGGCGGATGTGCGCGTGATGCGGAGAGTCTTTTGGGACAAGTGTTAGCCCTTGGGGAAATGGAAATTGGAATGAAGGAAGCATCGCTGGTGCTGCCTGCGACTCAAATCGTTCTTGTAGAAGCGTTCGTCGGATCCCTGAAAGACCATACGGCAGCTCAAGCGATCACGCAGCTCAACGAATATCTCGAGTCAGGCGTCGACCTCCGACAATTTGTTTCAGATACGATTTCTTGGTTGCGTGATCGACTGCTGGAGACGGTTGGGGGAACACAGAAGGAATTTTCCGTTAGCTTTTTACAAACGGCGATAGAGGAATTGTTGGCAACACAGCGAACACGAGCCAACGAACAGTTGCCGCAACTTCCCGTTGAGCTGGCTGTGATCAAGATTTGCGGGCTGGATTTTCAGAAGCAGGGGGTTGATTCGATGCATATCGATGTCATTGCGAGCCACGCGAAGCAATCCACCGATTTGGAGATTGCTTCGGTCGCAGAGCTCCCTCGCAATGACGAGAATAGGATTATCTTCGATACTGTTCCCATCATCAGTCTGGAAGACGTCAAAAATAAATGGCCAGAAGTGTACGAACAGATCAAGTCGTGTAACACTTCGCTTCCTTTGTTGATGCAATCCTGCGAGGTCTGTGGCATAGAAGGAGAGCATGTGGAGCTTGGGTTTGAGTATGGTTTGTATGTCGAGACGATTAATCAAGAAAAGAATCGACGGCTTATCGAGGGGGTCTTTGAGCAGGTACTGGGAAAGAAACTACGCGTGAAAGCTATTCAGAAAAAAATGAAGGCATCAGAGGATGAAACGGTCGGAGTGCTTCTGCAAGAGTTTGGAGGAAGTCTTGTGTAAAAAAAAGCCCGCCGTCGCTTGTTGAGCTAGGGTGGGCAGGGAGTGCATTGCCTCAGGCGTAGACGTGGGAAATCATGTGCCTGCTTTTACGTTTAGCATGTGGACTCCATTTCAGGGGGAGGATCCTTGGGGGGTTCCTCCTCTTCCATGAGCGTGTCCCGACAGGAAGCGCAGATGCCATGGGAGACGCCGAACAGGACAGCCGGCTTTTCTCCGAGATGTTTATTGCACCAAGCACAGATGATGGTCAGCACAGAACTCCTTTAGCGTAATGAGGATAGCAACGCGGCAGAAGACTATCATGAATACTATTTTGGTTCAAGTGTTGATAAGTTAAAGAAAACAAAATCACCCACCAAAAGGTGAGTAATTTTGTGGTTCCCGGACAGGGATTCGAACCCCGATTAACTGGACCAGAACCAGTCGTCCTGCCGTTAGACGATCCGGGAGTGAGTGAGGGAAAGCCTGAGCTTGCTCGGGCTTTCTCGAGCGAACGACCGGAATCTGACCGAGAACCGCGAAGCGTGTCGAGGGCAGATCCGGGAGCGAAGTGAGTGATGTAAAAAACACTTCCGTTTTTTCCATTCGAACGGAACGATCGGATATCGTCCAGGACGATATCCGGGAGTGGAGCGAGCAATATCGATTACTTACGGTCGCAAGAGTAACATTTCGTTAGACGAGCGTCAACGATGTCGTGAACTTTACTTATAGCAAACAATACCTTATTGACATGAGAAAGCGTCATCGTGAATCCTGAAGTGGAATCGTTGATACGGCATAATCGATAATCAACCGGGAGATGTCGATCTTTGTCACAGCCTCGAGTTCCTTGAATCCAGGGTTCGCGTTTATCTCAAGAATGAGCGTCCCGCGATTTGAGCGGATGAGATCTACACCCGCGATCTCCAGATCAAAAACCTCAGCGGCGCGCACAGCAAGCGCACGTTCTTCTTCTCTGAGTTCCACGATCGATCCGGTTCCACCGTTTGACGTGTTTGCACGTATATCTCCAGCCGAGGCTGTTCGCTGCATAGCTGCAACGACGTTTCCCCCAATGACGAACGCTCGCAGATCCGACGATTTTGCCTCCGCGATAAACTCTTCGACGATCATGGGGTTCCCATCGCGGATACCAAGGTAATCAACGATGGGCCAGAGAGACTCCTCATCTTTGGCAAGGAAGACACCCTTACCATGCGTCCCGAACGCAACTTTTACAATGGTGGGGAAGCCCAGTTTTTTGGCGACCGCCACCGCATCGTCGGGTTTGCGGGCGATGCCCCAGCGTGGACAGGGGAGTCTATGTTGTGCAAAGAGGACGTGCTGTATGAGTTTGTTTTTTGCCCAGGTAAATCCGACGTTTCCATTTACGATTCGATACCCAGCATCTTTGAGAAGCTGGATCGCATAGGTGCGAAGACTTGGTTCCTCGACAAAGTTTGGTCGAGAGATGATGAGGTCGAGTGTGGGGAGTGGCTGGCCGTCCTGAAAAATCTGTCCATCCAAAGATGAAAGATGCGGCTCGTAAATTTTTACGATCGTATGCCCCGCCGCCTGGCCTGCTTCCACGAGGCGATCGACACCCGTATAGCCCTCATCGCGCGATCCGGAGAAAATGAGAATTCCGATGTTCATATTATTTTTTCATGAAGACACGTTCCGTTGCTTGTGGATGTACAGCATCGCGCGTTGAGAGACCATCGATCAACCCATGCAAGAGCATATCTTGAAGGATTGAGTCGACTTCTGCCTGGCTTGTAGCCGTATGGAGACGTTCCTTGTACGGTTTGGCGCCATTGATTCCACGAAAGTACCACGAGAGATGTTTGCGGAACGTGACGATGCCGCGCTCCCCATATTGCTCGATGTGGTACGCCAAGTGTTGTTTCACGATGCGGACGCGTTCCTTAAGTGTAATGGCTTTTGGTTCTCGTCCAGCGAGCAGGTCTTCGATCTGCGAGAAGATCCACGGGTTGCCGAGCGCTCCTCGTGCAATCAAGACTCCATCCGCGCCGGTTGTTTCCAGAGCGTTCAAAGTCAATGGAGGTGTGTGGATATCACCGTTGGCCAGGAGAGGGATCGATAATCCCTTTTTCACCTCGCCGATGAGGTTCCAATCTGATTGTCCCGAGTAGCCCTGCGTTTTGGTGCGGCCATGCATCGTAATGAGATCCGCTCCAGCATCCTCGACTACTTTGGAGAACTCAAGACACTCGCGTGGATCATCCCAGCCCGCACGGATCTTAATGGAGAGGGGAACCGTGATCGCCGCTTTCATGGCTTTGATAATTTTTGCCGCAAGCTCAGGCTCTTTCATGAGCGCCGCACCGTTGAAGTTGTGGACGATCTTGTAGACCGGACACCCCATGTTCACATCAAAGCCTTCTGGATGATGTTGCTCCTCGATGACGCGCGCAGCCTCTGCCATCGTCGCTGGATCGCTTCCGAACAGTTGCTGTACCAATGGCCGTTCATCCTTATGAATCTCTGTCATCGTGAGTGTCTTGTCGTTACCGCGCACGACCGCCTCTGCACTCACCATCTCACGAAAAACAATGAAAGAGGTGGAGAGGTGGGAAGGTGGAAAGGTGGTGGAGCACATAAGTCGAACCGTACGGCAGAAAGAAGAATCCGTCATGTCCGCCATGGGGGAGAGCGCGATAATCGGTCGTGGAAGTTGTGACCAGTGAAGAATCATAACGAAACGAGACTACTCGAAAAATCGATTTATATCAAGTATACTAATGTCGTATGTCTAAATTGAAACAATCTTCCTATTATTTATACGGAGCTGCGGCTCTCGTAGTTGTCGGGCTTGTCGTCTTTGCGGCTAATAATGCCGTTGGTGATGATGCTCCGTCACCCTATGCTGAGTTTGCGCAATGTCTCACCACCTCCGGCGTGACCATGTATGGCGCCTGGTGGTGTCCGCATTGTGAGAATCAGAAAAAACTTTTTGGAAATGCGTTTGACTCTATCAACTACATCGAATGTTCTACGGCCGCTCGTACCATGAATCAAACTTGTAAAGATGCAGGGATCCAAGGATACCCGACGTGGGAATTCGCAGACGGATCGCGCGCAAGTGGTGAACAGACACTGGGGACACTTGCGGATAAATCTGGCTGTGTCCTGCCTGACTCCCGTTATGAATAAGACGATCCTCAACTGGATTATGGGCGTTTCTTTGTTGGGGATCGTCCTTTCGACCTACTCCTTGGCACACAAAACAGGGTTTACCTCTGGGGCGCTGTGCAATCTCAGCGATACCTTTAGCTGCGACATTGTAAACCAGGGGCCGTACTCGGAGATTCTGGGTATTCCGATCGCCGGCATCGGTGTTGTGGGATATCTTTTCGTATTTGTTGCGGCATTTCTTAAACGAAAGAATCCCACAGATCGGAGTCTCTCAACATTCTTGTTCGTCGCTACAACTGGTGGATTTCTCTTCGCGCTTTATTTGACCGGACTCGAGGCCTTTGTCCTGCATGCCTGGTGCATCGTGTGTCTTGCCTCGCAAGCAACGATCGCGGCCCTTCTTGTCCTTTCGTTTTTGAATTACCGATCAGAACGCGTATGAAACTTTCATTCCACGGCGCGGCGCGAGAAGTGACTGGTTCCTGTCATCGCCTTGAATTTCTTGATGCAAACAAAAAGTCGCACGCCATCCTGTTAGATTGTGGGATGTTCCAGGGCGAGCACATGTGTGGGGATAAGAACATGACCCCGTTTGGGTTTGATGCTTCAGCGATTGAAGCCGTTTTTATTTCCCATCCTCATGCAGACCACACAGGACGCCTGCCCAAACTCGTCAAAGAGGGATTCACCGGACCGATTTACATGGTAGAGCCGTGCGCGGGACTCGCAAAGTTGGTGCTTGAGGATGCCCATCACATCATGCAGGAAGAATCTGAAAAGTGTGGAAGTTCTGTGTTGTATGAGATGGAAGATCTCACGTCAACATTTGAGCAGGTGAAGACTGTCAGCTATCACGAGCACATTGAACTTGCGTCTGGAATTACGGTGGTGTTTCATGAGGCAGGCCATGTGCTTGGCTCGAGTTATATTTCCGTGGATGCAGAAGGGAAGCGAGTCGTGTTCTCTGGCGACATTGGGAATGACGATGTTCCTATCTTGCCTGACACAGAACCCATCTCGCACGCCGACGTGGTGATCTGTGAGTCGACGTACGGGCACCGCGAGCACGAGGGCGCGAATACTCGAGGCGACAAGTTGCGGGAAGCCATTCAGGATATCATCAAGCAGCGAGGCGTTCTCATGATCCCAGCGTTTTCGATTGAACGAACGCAGGAGCTCCTGTATGAGATTAATAAACTGCTTCTCGAAGAGCTCCACACAAAGCTTCCGATATTTTTAGATAGCCCCATGGCCATTAAAGCGACGGCTCTGTATCGTCACTTTAAGAATTTCTTAAAATTCGATGAGTCGATTTTGAAAGACCCGGATAAAGATTTTTTTAGCTTTCCAAATTTGCGAGAGACTCTTTCCGTTGCCGAGTCTAAGTCGATTAATGATGCGGTGCCACCAAAAATTATTATCGCCGGTTCGGGCATGATGTCTGGCGGACGAATCATGCACCACCTTATTCGATATCTTCCCGATAAAAATAATCGGCTCTTGATTATTGGGTATCAAGCGCAGGGAACGATTGGTCGACGACTGTATGAGGGAGCAAAGAAGGTACGTATTTTTGGCGAGGATGTAGAGGTGCATGCTCAGGTGAGCGCAATTGGCGCATTCTCGGCACACGCGGACATGAACAAGCTCACGCGATGGCTCAAGCCTGAAGACGGAAAAATTCCACAGAAGATTTTTCTTGTACACGGCGATCCTGAAGCGAAAGAGGTTTTTGCAACCCACCTACGCCACACTCTCCAAACCGAGGTGGTCGTACCGGAATATCAAAGTATCCACGAATGGTAGAATATTTGAAGTGGAGTGGCTCAACCACGTGACACACGCGCCGCCGTCTGACCCCTCTGTCGGGCGGCTTTTCTTACCAGTGCACCGATTGACGGAACGGCTCTCGTGCTATATCTTTGATCGCTCGTCTCTCCAAGACGATGGAGGGTTCATGCGACTTATGTCCTTCACAGGGGAAATCTCTGAACAGCGTATAGAACTCCTCTTGCAGGAGTTACGGCGTGAAAACGGCCGCACAGGACTCTTTGTCCACTCCCCGGGTGGTACCTTCGACTTCTTCTCGCGTCTGGGTCCGGCTATTGCCAGACGTGATGTCACAACCTTTGCGGGTGATGTTGAGTCAGCCGCCGTGTTGCTCTACCTGCTGGGACACCGACGGATCGCTCATCCGAGGTCTACCTTCCTTTTCCACGAGGTTCGTATCTTCCCGGCCGGATCCATGGGCGGCCCCATCACGGTGACAGATCTTGAAGGCTTCGAGGAATACCGCAGCCGCATGTCCCGCGAGGGGCGCGAGCACTACGAAGCATGGCTCGCGTCGATGCGCGATGCGCAAAGCTGGTTCGTTCGCTTCCTGCGCGCGCAGACGAATGTCGACACGGGTACCTTCCTGGGTCTCATGCGCGAGGAGGCCAGACTCAGTGCCCACGAGGCTCTCCGTTACGGAATCGTCCACAACGTCACCGAACGGTTTCCTTGGCAACCCCGCTGAGCCGTTCTCTCAACCGCCCACTCTGGCGGTTTTATCTTTTTGAGAATGAATGACGACTCATGTCGTTTTGGGGTCAGGTCGGGAAACGGGAATTTTGGTACAATGACATCCTATGTCTAGACCCCTCCGCGTCCTCTATGAAGGCGCCCTGTACCACGTCATTGTTCGTGGAAACAATAAACAAAACATCTTCCTCGACGATAAAGATCGACGCGGCTTTCTCGATTGGCTGGAAGATGCCGTGAAGTTGCACAACCTTGTTGTTCATGCGTATTGCCTCATGGATAACCACTTTCACCTGCTCATTGAAACACCCGACGCAAATCTCTCCACCGCCATGCGCGATCTCAACGGGAACTACACGCAGTGGTTTCATGCACGCCATGGTGGGGTCGGTCACCTGTTTCAAGGTCGCTACAAAGCGTTTATCATTGAAAAAGAAGCGTATCTGCTTGCGGTGGCGCGATACATCGTGCTCAACGCGGTGCGTGCAGGGTTCGTCGATCACCCGCGTAAATGGAAATGGTGCAGTTACAACGCCACAGCCGGGACAGCCACCGCGCCCTCGTGGCTGAACGTCGATTGGCTCCTAGGAAATTTTGATGATGATCGTTCACGCACGCGCGAAAAAAGCGTATCGACGTTTTGTGATGGATGGAATCGACGCTCCTGACCCTTATGACGAACTTGAACATGATCTTATTCTAGGTTCGCCTCAATTTATTCATTGGATATGGGATAATCATACGGCAGGAGTCGAGGATCTAAAGGAATACCCACGCGAGCAACGGATTGTTGGGAGGCCTACGTTGGCAGAGATTTTTCAAAACGTTGCTACCATTAAACAACGAAATCGTGCTATAAAATTGGCGAAATTGAGATGCGGGTATCTTAATACAGAGATTGCCAGACATCTGAATCTTGACCGTACGACCGTTGGCAAAATTTGTCGTGCATGATTATCGTTACACTAGAAATTCCCGTTTCCCGACCTGACCCCACATGACAATTTCTAAAGAAATCGCTACAATGCCGCGGTACATATGCGGCATTTTTTTGTTGTTATTCTTGTTGCTTTTGTGGCTTTTCCTGTCTCCGCCCGTGACGTGACGGATCGGTTCCGTTCGGAGCTTTGGTATTTGGATCAGATGTCCGCTCCAGGGGCATGGGAAACGGAAACAGGTTCCCAGGAAACGATTGTCGCCGTGCTTGATGCGGGGTTTGATTTGGATCATGAGGATCTCGTAGGGCAGTATTGGAAGAATGAAGACGAAGTGGCGGGAGATGGTACTGATGACGATACGAATGGGTACGACGATGATACGATCGGCTGGGATTTTGTCGATGGTGACTCAGATCCTTCACCTGATCTTGATCAAGGCGTGAGTGATACTGTTGCCTCGCATGGGACGGTCATTGCCGGGATCATCGGAGCAACCGCAAACAACGGTTTGGGGATTACGGGAATTAACTGGGATGTCTCAATTATGCCATTGCGTGTGCTTAATGAGTTCGGAGCCGGTTCCACGACGAATGTGCGTCGTGCTATCGTGTATGCGGTGGAGAACGGAGCCGATGTACTCAATCTGAGTTTTACCTTTTCGCGAGACGATGAACGTCTGCGCGAAACCATTGAGTGGGCCTATGATCAGGGAGTTGTGATGGTCGCGGCTGTAGGCAATGGGAACATCGATACAGACGTGACGCCGATTTATCCCGCGTGTTTTGACTTAGAGATCGGAAAAAACGTGGTGATTGGTGTTGCAGCAACGGATCAATATGACTACAAAGCCGATTTTTCAAATTTCGGGACGACATGTACAGATCTGACGGCACCGGGTGTCGATATTTTTGCGAGTGTCTATCACAACGCAAATGACCTTGCGTTCATCACCGCGTATGCATCTCCGTGGGAGGGGACATCCCTTGCCGCACCGATGGTTTCAGGCGCCGCAGCACTCCTGCGCTCAGCCTATCCCAGTTTGACTCCTGACCAAGTACGTAACGTACTCAAACTTTCCGTTGATCCCGTTGCTGAAACTTCTTTAGAGGCTCGTTTAAGACTTGGAGCCGGGCGCGTGAACCTCTTACGAGCTCTGGAATATGCCACCGTGTTTGCCGGCACGGGAAGAAGCACCGTGCGTAACACCTTCCAGAACAATCCTGAATCATTTGTGGTCGCACAAGGAAAAGGAGCTGAACCAATAGTTCGTCGAGTGAATGGGCAGGGTGAAATCTTGGTGGAATTCCTCGCATATTCCGCCGCGTTTCGCGGGGGTGTTCGTTTGGCGATGGGAGACGTAGACGGCGACGGGGAAGTTGAAATCGTGACAGGTGCCGGCCCAAGCGGCGGTTCGCAAGTGAGAATTTTTGATCTTGACGGGAATGTTGAACGTCAATTTTTTGCTCTGGATGAGGGTGATCGGAACGGAATTTTTGTTGCAACAGGAGACGTCAACGGCGATGGGGTCGATGAGATTCTTGTGACGACGGATCAGGGAGGAACAGGACAAGTCCGTATCTTCAACCAGTATGGTCACCTGAAGGGGGCTATTTTCCCCTTTGGCCGTACGACGTCGCCCGTGCGAGTAACGGTCGCCAACGTCGATGCGGACACACAAGAGGAAATCATTTCAACTTTGGGTTGGGATGGGGACGGCAAAATTATCATTCATGACGGCACAGGACGATATGTGAATTCCTTTACCGCGTTGGGCGGGGTCACCGCACAGTCCATTGGACATGCGGATATCGATGGCGATGGAATTGAAGAAGTGATCGTTGTTGCCGGATCAGGACACGTTCCAAAAGTTCATGTGTATAATCAAAAGGGAGTTTTGCTTAAATCCTTTTTTGCCTTCCCGTTTGAATTTCGTGAAGGAGTAGAAATCGTTGCTGGGGATATTGACCGTAACGGTTCCTTCGAGATCTACGTAACCGCATCAGGTGCGGGTGGTCCACAGGTTCGTATCTTTAATACACAGACGGAACTCATTGGTGGGTTTTTCGCTTTTGATTCCGTTCATCGTTATGGCGCCGTCGCCGCTATCTATTAGCGTATGAGTCATCGCATTCTTTCACCTTGGATACCATTGGGTCTTCTTTTTTGTTTCATTATTTCTTCCGTGAGCCCCGCACGGGCTTTTACGCCAGATGACGAGTTTCTTGAGGAGCAATGGTATTTGCAGAATATCGACGCGTACACGGCATGGGACACGCATACGGGCGACGGAAGTGTTGTCGTAGCAATTTTGGATACGGGAATCGATTTGGATCATCCGGATCTCAAAGAAAATATTTGGAAGAACAGCGCAGAGATTGAAGGGGATGGAATCGACAACGACAACAACGGGTGGGTTGATGACTTTAATGGGTACGATTTCATCGATGACGACGGTTCACCGATTCCGACACAAGGCGAAGCATTTGACGAAGGAGCCGTCTCGCACGGAACCGTCATCGCCGGTATTATCGGTGCGGTGGGAGACAATGACGAGGGGATCGCGGGAATCATCTGGGATGTGCAGCTCATGTCAGTTCGTATTTTGGATAACCAGGGAATAGGCGACTCAAATCTTGCTCGACAAGGCGTCGAGTACGCGACCGCTAACGGAGCGGACGTGATCAACTTGAGTTTCACGGGGTTTGATTTTGATGATGCCTTGCGGCGAGCCATTGAAGAGGCTTATGAGGCGGGAATCGTCGTTGTGGCCGCCATGGGGAACGCCGATCATGGGGGCATGAATATCGACCAACATGCAATTTTTCCTGCATGCTTTGGAGAGCGAGCGCAGGAGGATTGGATTCTAGGCGTGGCCGCGACGGATGAAAACGATGTGAAGGCCGATTTTTCAAACTATGGGGCAGAGTGCACAGACATCTCGGCTCCTGGGCAGAATATTTTTAGCGCGGTCTATCAGGACGATGACTGGGAAGCGTTTAGCGAGGGGTCGTATCAAGATTCCTGGTCTGGGACATCTATGGCTTCGCCGATGGTTGCGGGTGCGGCGGCTCTTCTTAAATCCGCCTACCATTCGCTGAGTCCTGACGATATTAAATTGATCCTTCGTCTTTCTGTTGATCCCGTCACCGCAACAGGAGACGCGAAGGGAAAGATGGGTTCGGGTCGACTTAACATCGCGAGCGCTCTTGCGCTGGCTCCCTCTTTTGTTGATGCAAGCGACTCAGGTTCTTCTGTGTCAGCACGTGAAGCCATTTCGAGTTATCGCATTGCCGTGGCGCCGGAATCCGGCAGTCCACCCACCGTACGTGTGTTTACGAATTCTGGGAGCGAGGTTGTGGCAGCATTTGATGCGTATGACTCCAGTTTTACTGGGGGGGTTCGCCTGACCATGGGAGACGTCGATGGTGACGGCCAAGAAGAGATCGTGACAGTTCCGGGACCTGGTGGCGGACCACAGGTGCGCGTGTTCGATTTGGAGGGAAATCTCGAGAGCCAGTTTTATGCGTTTGAAACGACATTGCGGTCGGGTCTGTATGTGGCAACGGGAGATATCAACGGCGATGGAATCGAAGAGATTGCTGTCTCCACCGATGAAGACGGATCGGCACGCGTTGGTCTGTTTGATAGAGGTGGAGAACAGGTGGAATCGACCTTGAACGCGTTTGAGGATCTGAGCGCAGGACGAAGTGTTCGCTTGACAATGGGTGACGTGGACGGTGATGGCACAGATGAGGTTATCCTGTCTTTGGGACAAGGATATGAGCCACTTATCAGAATTTACGAACCAGATGGGGAGTTTGTCAGCGAGTTTCTTGCTTATACATCAACGTACGATAAGGGGGTGTTCGTTGCCAGTGGAGATTTAGATGGCGATGGTGATGACGAGATTGTGACAGGGACGGACAACGGAGGCGGGCCGCAAGTCCAGATTTTCGATGCAGCGGGAACTTGGTTGGGTACGTTTTTTGCCTACGACTCAGCATTCCGTGGCGGAGTGCGCCTTTCTGTTGGAAACCTTAGTGAATGGCCCGGTGCCTCGATTATCACGGCGGCCGGTCCTGGAGGAGGCCCCCATATTCGTGTCTATAACGGCTACGCGCAACTTATTGGGACGTTTTTTAGCGACGACGAAAACGATCGAGAGGGGATCAATTCCGCCGCATGGGGCTTGTGAGAATCTGCTATACTAAGTCATATGGCTCAACCGCTTCTATTTGAAAATAAAAATGTTCTTGTCACTGGTGGGGCAGGATTCTTAGGTTCTTTTTTGTGTGAACATCTGCTCGCAGATGGACATCGCGTGATTTGTGTGGACAACCTTGTGACAGGCGACACGAAAAATATCGACACGCTCCTTCAGAATCAGAATTTTCGGTTTATTCGACTGGATGTCAACCAGCCTTTTGAACTTGAATCCTTTGCCGAGCTTGCGGCGTTCAAACTCCCTTTTCAGGGGATTCAAGAGATTTATCATTTCGCCTGTCCAACATCGATTAAGAACTTCGACCAGTTCAAAATTCAAACGCTCCTCTCAAGTAGCCTTGGAAATTATCACGTCCTCGAGCTTGCTAAAAAATATCGTGCCCGGATTTTACTTGCGTCCAGTTCTGTTGTGTACGGGGCGCGTAAGAACAAGACAGGATTGGTGGGTGAGGAGGAGATGGGCATCGTTGATCACCTGACCCCACGAGCCTGTTACGATGAAGGCAAGCGTTTTTCCGAAACCATGTTTGAAACGTATCGTCAGGTTCACAGTCTGGAGATTCGCATTGCGCGTATCTTCCGGACATTTGGACCACGGATGCCGCTCTTTGATGGTCAGCTCATCCCGGACTTTATTTTGAATGCGCTTGATGGGAAAGATTTGGTCATGTACGGCGGTCGAGAATTCCGCACCAGCTTGTGCTACATTACTGACGTGATTGATGGGATTGTGCGCATGATGGCAGCATCTGAATATTCCGGACCGGTGAATCTGGGGAGCGACATGGATCTCTCTTTGGAAGATGTGGCTAAACACATTATTGCGATGACCGGATCAAGCTCGCGGATTGTTGAAGGAGAGAATTTTATCTTTCTTTCCGAACTCGCTCTGCCTCGGATCGGTCGCGCCAAGGAACTGGGGTGGTTTCCTCTTGTTCGTCTAGAAGATGGTTTGCGACTGACGATTGAGTACATGAAAGCAAATAAATTACTCCTGATGAACTTCTAGGTTCTAGAGGATCTATAGGATCTATGAAAATTTTGGCGCTCATCCCGGCCTATAACGAAGAGACGTCGATCGCTGACGTACTTTCACACACCCGTCCGTATGTAGACGATATCATTGTTGTGGACGATGGGAGTGTAGATCGGACGGCTGAAATCGCCCGTACCCATGGCGCCATCGTGGTGAGCCACGTCATTAACCGAGGACTCGGGGCGGCGATTGGAACAGGGTTTGTTGCCGCACAAAAACTCGGGGCCGATATCGTGATCACTCTGGACGCAGATGGACAACACGATCCTGCCCAAATAAAACCGTTTATCGAAGCGATTGAACAAGGGGCGGATATGGTGATCGGTTCTCGGATGCTCACAGGGTTCGTGGGCATGCCAGTCTACAGGCGGGTGGCTCAAGTTGTTGGAAATCTGGCAACGTTCTTCCTGTTTGGGGCATGGGTGACAGACAGTCAATCGGGATTTCGTGCCCTCACCAAGTACGCGCTCTCAAGGATTCAGATCAAGACCAATCGCATGGAGGTGTCTTCGGAGCTGATTGCGGAGGCAAAACGTAACAAACTCATGCTTGTCGAAGTTCCTATTAAGGCCATCTATACGGATTATTCGCTCTCGAAGGGTCAGAGTTTCTTGGTTGGTCTCAAGACCTTGTTAAAACTTGTTGTTCGTCGACTCACTCAATAGCTATGTCGATCATCCAGATGTTGATTATGGTATTTGCTCTATTCGCAGGCACACGGACGGTTCTGCAATTTAGACGGGGAGCCGTTACCAGAAGCTGGCTCCTTTTTTGGATCCTCTTTTGGATGGTAGCGGGAACGGTCGCCGCTCTTCCTCAGACGGCTGATACGCTCGCTCGCATCGTGGGTGTTGGACGCGGGGCAGATGTGGTGATTTATTTCTCGTTGATTGTCATTTTTTACTTGATCTTCCGTTTGTATGTGAAGATCGAGCAAGGAGAGGGCGAGATCACACGGCTGGTGAGGAAGTTATCGATGGATGATCTGGATAAAAGGGACTGAGCATGCTGCCACGCGTTGCGATTATCTACCTGTGCTATAACAACCGGTCCTACTTGCCCGAGGTGTTTGAGTCGCTTCGTGCGCTGAATTACCCGTCGGAGAAGTTAGAGATCGTCGTTGTAGATAACGATTCCAAGGACGGGAGCCAAGAGTGGCTGAGACAGCAATCGGGGATCACCTACATGCCCAGTGCCACGAACCTCGGATTCGCCGAAGGAAATAATCTTGGGATGCGTCATGCCATTTTGGGAGGAGCTGATTATGTCTCCCTCTTGAATGGCGATGCCAAACTTCATCAGGATGCGATTATGGAAGCGGTGAAGCTCGCCCAGACCAACGACAAGATTGGTGCGGTTCAGTCGCGGATTATGCTGTGGAAACACCCAGAAATCGTGAACGCCACAGGGGGGATGGTGCACTTTTTGGGTTTCGGGTTTGTTCGCGATAATGGAAAAGTCTGGGAGAGCACTGCATGGGTACCCGAAACATTTCTTGCTGGCAAAGCCGGGTCAAGAAATGTTTCGGGTACCCATGCAGCGCCTGTGATTGAGATCGCCTATGCGAGCGGGGCGGCGGTCTTGTATCGGTCGAGTGTGCTCAAACAAGCTGGTGTGTTCGATCCGTTTCTGTTCCTCTATCACGAGGACCTCGAGCTCGGGTGGCGCATCCGACTCGCGGGATACAAGAACGTCCTCGCGGTCGATTCGATTGCCTACCACGACTACGAGTTTAAACGTTCGATCCAGAAATTTTATTGGATGGAACGAAACCGCGTCATTGTCCATGCGTCACACTTGAGACTCTGGACCCTTCTTCTGCTCGCCCCGTTCATGTTCGTCGCCGAGCTCGGCCTCCTCGCATTTGCGATCAAGGGCGGATGGCTCAAGGAGAAAGTTCTTGTGTATATCAATCTTCTGAGCCCACGCACGTGGATGTACGTTATGCGCAAGCGTCGCGAGAGCCGGTTGTTTCGTCGGGTGAGTGATCGCGAGATCGTGCGGCTCTGGATCGGAAAGATTGAGCATCAGGAAACAAGCAGTCCTCTCGTTGATCGACTCATCAACCCATCCCTTGCGATTCTTTGGAGCCTCCTAAAACGTGCTATCCAGTAGCCATGGATTTAAAGAAAGCCACCATCGCCCACGTTGTTTGTACCTATCCTCCGTATCGAGGAGGCATGGGTCATGTTGCGTTTGAGTATGTGGAACGTCTGCGGGCCCGTGGATATAACGTTCACGTGTTCACGATCCAAGACAGTCAGGTTGAGAACGACCCACGACACATCCATCGCATTCCCTCTATTTTGCACATTGGCAATGCGGGCGTGCTTCCATCCTTGTTTCATCGGCTCGCTGGTTTTGATCTCGTCCATTTGCATTATCCATTTTTTGGTGGCGCCGAACCGGTGATCGTCCGAAAGGCGATGCGACCGGATCAAGGACTTGTTATGACCTATCACATGGACGCAGCGGCAGACGGCATGAAGGGAGCGATCTTCAGTGCGCATCGTCGGCTATTGTTTCCTTGGCTGGTGAATCGTGTTGATCGCATCTTAGTGAGTTCACTGGATTACGCAAAATATTCGGCTCTTGCGGAACTCGAGGTTGATGATCGCTTGGAAGAACATCCATTTGGAGTTGATCTGGAACGATTCCATCCGGGAGAAGAAACAGAGCTCCGCAAACGCCATCAGATTTCTCATCAAACGCCAGTTCTCTTGTTTGTTGGCGGTCTTGATGCCGCGCACGCGTTCAAGGGTCTTTCTCTTCTGTTTGATACGCTTGTACTCGTACAGCAGTACAGTTGGCATCTTGTGGTCGTTGGCGACGGGAATCTGAAAGAAACCTATCGCGCGCAGACTCAAGAGAAAGGGCTTGAATCCCGCGTCACGTTTGCCGGCAATGTTTCACAAGAGGATCTTCCACGGTATTATCGTCTGGCAGATATCCATCTTCTTCCATCAACCAAACGAGCGGAGGCCTTTGGACTTGTGGCGCTTGAAGCCGCTGCGAGTGGGATTCCAACGATTGCGTCTGATTTACCTGGAGTGCGTACGGTAGTTCAGGATGGGAATACAGGGCTTCTGGTTCCACCAGGGAATGGAGAGGAACTCAAAAAAGCGATCCTCCTATTTCTTGAACAAGTAGATCTTCGTCATCGACTTGGTCTCTCCGCTTGCGTGAATGCACAACAGAAGTATGCCTGGCCGCCGCTTATTGATCGACTCGAATCGACCTACGATTCGGTTCTGAACCAACAGTCAAAACGGCATTACTAGTATGAAAATCGGAATCGTTTCAAATTTGTATCCGCCGGATGCTCGCGGAGGAGCCGAGCTGGTGGCTCAACGTATTGCGGATGCCTTGTATGAGCGTGGGCATGACGTGTTTGTTTTGACAACCCAACCATTTGAGGGGGTGAGAAGCTTATTTCCTCGTATTCGCGAACGTACGCTGGAGGCCGTGTATCGCTTCTTTCCTCTCAACGTCTATCATCTACGTCAAGACGCGCACGTCCCATTTCCCATTCGTGTGCTCTGGCATCTTATCGACGTCTGGAGCTATTGCGGCCGCTGCGCGATTCGTCGTGTTATCCACGACGAGGATCCCGATGTGGTCATGACGCATAATCTGAAAGGAATTGGAGTGTCGATTGGGCGAGAGATTCAACGCCAAGGTGTTGTGCATATCCACACCCTTCACGACGTTCAACTTTCGGTTCCAAGCGGTCTATTGATTGACGGGCAAGAACAGTCTTGGCTGAATCGATCGTTCCTTCGTCGATGGTACGAGCGTACCGTGAAACGAGAAATAGGGAAGCCTGACCTTGTGCTTTCTCCTTCACGATTCTTGGTCGACTTCTATCACGGTCGAGGACTCTTTATGGATTCGCGTCTTGAGATTCTTCCCAATCCCATGCCCCCGGATCAAGTGCGGGGTCGAGGTCCGCGGATGGCTTCAAAGACGCAATTTCTTTATGTCGGACAACTAGAAGAACACAAGGGCATTCGCCAGTTGTTGGCTACCGTCGAGGGGTTAGGTTCGTACATGGAACTTCACATCGCAGGGGAGGGAAGTCTTGCGGAGTTTGTCACTTCACGCGCGGAGCTCGACTCGCGTGTTCACTTCCATGGTTTTGTTTCGCTCAATCATCTGATTCAATTATTGCGATCCGTTGATGCCATTGTGGTGCCTTCCATTTGTTACGAGAATTCACCGACGGTTATTTACGAGAGCTACTTGGTTGGTGTTCCCGTGATTGCCTCGCGGATTGGAGGGATCCCTGAGTTGATCGTTCAAGGAGAAACGGGGCTTCTTGTGCGGGCAGGTGATGAAAAAGATTTGGCTCGAGCGATGCATACGCTCCACGAGACGCGCGATGCCTGGTGGGCAAAGAGCGAGACGATCCGTGCGTATGCAAATCAATACTCCATCAAACACTACGTCGACCGACTGGAGGAGCTCATCAAAGAGATTGTGTAAAGTTAGAGATCGTAGCGGAACAAGTAAATCTGTCCATCGCCCAAGCTCCGCCAATCGTCGGCGGTCATTTTGGCTGTTTCGATAGTGCGCGGGGCATTCCACCAGTAGTTGTTGACCAGGAAGAACAATGTCGTCACATCCCCATGCTGTGGAACAATTTCGAGTGCCTGCTCGGCGGTGTCACGTGTGGGGGACTCGTTCATGGCAAGAAACGACGCGTAGAGCTCGCCACCGGTTGGGATGGGGTAGAAGAACAGATCGCCATAGTAGCGGAAGCCGATTTCTTGGATGGCGGCGGCCGAAACCGATTGGTTGGCGAGTGCGAGATAGGGCACTCCGGCCGCCATCGACTCGACGAGATGTACGGCGTCGATATCCGCCTGGCTCACATTGAACCCGCGGTTGGACTCATAGGCATCACGTCGCGGATAGCTGAGGTAGAAGCTACTTGAAGCAATCGCTACAATCCCAACCAGGACACACGCACGCAAGATGAGAGGTTGACCTTTGATGTTTACGAACAGATGACCCAGTCCAAGAATCAAGAGGGGTACCAGGAAGAACGAGATGAGTGGCAGGAGGCGGGCGGCGTAGTTGAGACGCTCGTAGTCGATGAGGAAGGTGAAATCCAGGAGCGTGGACATGATGAGATAATTCACCGTGAGCGCCAGGACCATGAGCAGAAGCGCTCGGAATCGGACAGAGAGATCGCGCCGATACTCGATCCAAGCGAATACCGCGATCAGGATGAGAATCAACATGGAATTGAGGCCGTAGAGGTAGACAAGATCCAGGAGCGGGGAAAAACGATTTTCAAAAAAGACCGCAAGGTTCAGGCTCGACACCCACGTAAGAGGATTGAGGGACGCCCAGTTGAGACCCAGCGCTTGACCGCTCACGAGACTGTTCACGACAAACGAGAGCGGGAGAACCACACACGCAAAGGCGATGAGGAAGAGACGCACAACCCGGTTAGTCTTGGGAGTGTGGGGATTCGTGCGGCTCGGGTCTGTGGCGAGGAATATGAAGTACAAGAGCGCCGGAATGCCCGCGATGGGATGGATGAGTGCTGTGGCTATGGAGGCAAGTAAGAGCACGCGCAGACGTGGGTGTTCTTTTTCGAGTAGGTACGGCACGGAAGCAAGGATGAGTAGAATCGTCCAGAGATTCGCGAGCGCTTGTGGGGTGGTCACGATAAATTGCGAGAGGGGAAGCAGGAAGAGTCCCGTGAGCGTGAGCATGGCGGTTCCTCGCTTGCGGGTAATGTGCGCGGCGGCGAAGTACCAGGCCATGGGAAGGAGAAGTGCCGTAAGGATTGGAACGAGAAAGGTGTCGGCAAGATCGATGGGAATCTGGAATCCGTGATACGCGAATAAGACGAGAGCGTATTGGCCTATGTAGTAGAAGGGTTTGGGGGTGATGGTTCCAAATTCTGCGAGATGTGTTTCGGTGGCTTTGTGGATGAACGAGTCAAAGCCAAATCCGATCGGGAACGCGATGGCTGTGACGCTCAGGGTCGCAAAGAGAAGTACACAGACCAACAGGAGGCTCAAAGCACGCTCGCGACCTCGCCACAGGAGTCCAAACACGAAGCTCGCAATGAGAGCGAACAAGAGAAATAAACTTTTCGGGAGCCGTTCCCAGACTGAGCGAACGGCATCGGTCACAGGATGCGCTCCAAGAGCACGAAAGAACAGGACGAAAAGAAACAAGACGATGGCAATTACAAGCCAAGTGAGAGTCGGAAGTCGGTGACGGCGTTCATGCCAGAGATCATGGGCGTGACCAAACAATGAGCGCGTCTTGAATCGTTTCGTTAACCAAAGAATGATCGCGGGGGTGACAAGTACGCAGATCAACACGACTTCGGACGTGATGGCCCAGAGATAGTAGCTTGCGGTGAGGACAATCAAGAGGCAACTGAGCAATACCCACATGCCGATCCACCAGCGCAAAACCGCTTTTTCACTTGCGACGAAGACGCCACCAAGCTCCCAGCCAAACACGGCGAGATAGAAACCCAGAAGCACAATGCCAAAGCTTACGCTCTCAAACGAAGCGGCGTTGAAAAGAAAAAGCACTAGGAAGAGCACACAGAAAATGTTAAGCTGGAGACGATGGAACATAGGAGAGTCGTTGAGTGTCTGAGTCGTTTAGTGTCTCAACCACTCAATGACTCAACGACTCAACCACTCCACTTTACCATATGTTTGAGCGTGATCCGCATAAGTTGTTCCCGCATGACCATGTCTTGCGTTACAGCCTCATACCATTGATTCCGAGCTTCGTTACTCCAAACATGATTACCATGTTTAGAATTGTGATAACGCCCGTTGTTCTTTGGTTACTCTATACGAGCCAATTTGAGGTGGGCGTGCCCCTTTTTTTGTTTGCCGCCTTCACGGATGCGATTGATGGTTCACTTGCCAGGTTACGCAATCAGGTAACGGAGTGGGGGACGTTTTATGATCCACTCGCAGATAAAGTTTTGATTGGGTCGGTGGTTCTCCTGGTTGTCATTCAGCATGTAAATGTGATTTTTGGGCTCTTGATCGTTGCGGTGGAAGCGGTTTTACTCATTGGAGGGTACATTCGTAAGCGCCAGGGGAAATACATCGGCTCAAACATTTTTGGAAAGACAAAGATGTTTTTGCAGGTATCAGGGGTGTTGATGTTGTTGATTGCTCTGTGGGCAGGATTTGATCTGTTCATCCCGATCTCCGTGGGGACGTTTAGTCTTGCGATCGTGTTTGCGGTGATTAGCTTGTTTACGTATGGGCTCTAAGATGCGGTTTGGTTGGACGCACGTGTGGATGAGTGTTGTGGCGGTTCTTTTTTTTGTTGGGAGTCTCGTGCTCATGAATCCGGCACGGGTGTACGTTTCGCCAGATGAGACGGCAAACGCTTTTTTTGCGACGAGATTCGCACAAACCCTTTCTCTCACAGGACCCGTCGACGAACTTCTCGTGCAGTTCGACCGCTTGCACCCGCGTAGCACACTCGTGTTGAATGGCCAGATTGTTCCCGGCAGTTTTCTTGGTTTACCGTTTCTGTATGGATTTTTTGTGATGGTTCTGGGACCCATAGCGCTTTGGTTCCTCACGCCCCTGCTCACCATTCTCGCAGCTTTTGGGTGGCGACAACTCGTCAAGCGGTACACAAATTTGACGATCGCAAACATTTCGTACCTGCTCTTCTTGTTTCATCCGGCTGTCTGGTATTACAGCGCGCGCGGGCTCATGCACAACGTGTTGTTTCTTGATTTGTTGGTTCTTGCCGCGTGGCTGTGGGTGATTCGTTCAATGGGAAAAACAAAAAATCATCCGAGCGTATGGAACGATTTGTTTGCTGGATTCTGTATTGGGTTCGCCCTGTTTGTTCGAACGTCTGAGTTTCTTTGGATCGGTGTGGAACTCGCGGTCGCGGGACTCATTTGGTGGCGCACACTCTCATGGCGACGTCTGCGAGCAGGGCTGTTTGGACTTCTCGTTGGACTTGGACTTTTTTTTCTGATGAATTTCCTTACGTACGGTCATCCACTGACGACGGGTTACACCGTGGGAGCACCACCAGTGACCGAGCTCGTTGTGAGTGAATCGATCGATTCGGTTGCGCTTCTCCCGTTTGGATTCCATCCGATGAACGCCTGGCGACATTTTTCCGCATACGCCGTGACGATGTTTTGGTGGTTGTCGGTGCTTGCCTTGCCTGGGTTCTTTTTATTGCTTGCGCAGAAATCTCATCGCTATACGGTTCGATGGGCGATCGCACTTGCGACCGTTGTAAGCCTTTGGCTTGTTTTCATGTACGGCAGCTGGGAGATTCACGATAATCCAGATCCAACACAGATCACGATGGCCAATTCCTATGTCCGCTACTGGTTGCCGATGTACCTATTTTCCACCCCCATGATCGCCGTCACCATTGCATGGATTGCCGCACGTGGAAAAACACGTGTGGCTCGTGGTCTTATTGTTGTGACACTCCTGCTTGCGGTTGTGAGTCTCAATATGAATGCAGTCTTCATTCAGGGGCAAGATAGGTTAGTGAAAATGCGACAGGAACTCTTAGAATCCGCACAGATTCAAGAGTCTGTTTTACGCTACACAGAAGAGAACGCCGTCATCATTGTCGATCGCGCGGACAAGCTATTTTTTCCACATCGACATGTTTGGTATCCTTTGCGAGACGAGGCGACGTATAACGCCATGCCCGATTTGGTTGAAGCAACGACATTGTATTATTACGGCATGACGTTTCCAGAGCAGGACCTTGCCTATCTCAACGATTCCCGCTTGAAACGGATGAACCTGCGAATTGAGCTCGTTGAGACGTATGGGGACGAATCTCTCTATCGAATTATCACTCCATGATTTTTCTCACTCGGTTCATTCAATTTTTCCTTGTTGCCATCCCGCTTACGGTGATGGTCTGGCTTGTGAATTTGTGGTTCGTACCCAGCGGGGTCTTCGTTGTTGAGCATGAGGTTGGTACATCCTCTGCGTTCATCGAGGAACTCAAGCCGGAAACACGAGTTACGGACGTCTATGAGAATGAACAGGACGAAATGGTTCAAGCCATCAAGCAGGATCCAGCATTTTTTTTCTTACATCCGCACCGCGAAGAGTTTTTCGATCAAGTTGTTTTCGACGTTTGGTTTCAAAATAAGGCCCTGCCGATCGTCGAACTCGGCGGGCTCGCGGGCGTGAATCCAGAAACATATACCCTCTATCCACTCCACAATCGTCTGATCGATGAGTCGACCTGGAACCGGATCGACGAGGGCGGACTCGTGCTCCTTCAACGTGAAGAGACATACGGTTCGCTCGCGGATTTTTTTGCGGATCCACCGTCGCGCGATGAGGTCGCGGTGTATCGCACGAGTTTTGATGTGCCGTATCGGATTGAGGAGTACCAACCAACCACTTCGATACAAACGATCGACGCTTCTTTGCGAGGACATCATGAGTTCAAAACGTATATCAAGAACGAAACCCTCTCGTTCGTATTCAATTACATGGATATGAATCGGGAGGAGGGAGAGGATGTGGTACAAGTGATCGTGTTTAATGAGCAGAATCAGCCCGTCGCCGAGGCGCGGGCGGGGGATGACGGCAATGCGAGTGACGATGCCGTTGTGGGGTATGGACTCAAGGAATTACAACTCACCGCCTACAGTCTTCCCGAGGGGGTGTACAAGGTTGTGATGAATACCACGCGTGATGTCTTCTTTCGAACGATCCAGACACCGCAACAGAAAGTGGTGTTCCTCAATACGCTTTTTATCGGGGATGAGATTGGCTACCGGGAGCCAAGCCAGGGAACGACGCTCTACACAGAATCAAAACGCTTGCGTTTTCAAACGCGTCACGCGCAAGGGATCCAGACGATTACAGCCGGAGAGCAGAAGCTCGACATCGCACAACCCTACGAGTGGTATACACTCACACTCACCAGTGAGGGACTTGAGAGCGTCGTCCTGCCTACTGGTGATGTCGAGACTGTCACGGAAGGAACGTTTTCGTTCTCTCCCTCCCAGTACTTCAATCCAGATCCGGTCTCACTCAACGCCTATACGACGATTGAACAACTCGGCGTCGACTATGTCCTGGCTCAGTATCAGTCTCCCCGACAAGAAGGCGACTGGCTCGTCGCCACCGTCCCATTTGATGTGGCGGACTTGTATGAAGAGGATCAGACGTGGAAATTTAGTTTCTCTACACCGCTCATCGAAGAGTTGGGTGCGGAGTTGCTGATCCATCGCATTGACACCTGGTTCAATCACTACTAGCTATGATTTGGTACCAAAAAATGTTCAAGCCTCTAGAAGCGATCACACGGACAGGGTTCCTCGTGAGCCTCACATCCTATATCGTCTTCTGGCTGGCGGATGTTGTGCAACCAGGATTTGTCTCTCGGTACTTTTCGGTTCACATCTTCCTCCTGGCAACCGTAGTCTTTGGAATTTTGTGGTCGATGGTGCTGGAAGAATACGAGCAGCGTCCCCTCATCCATATTCTCCTCGCGATCACTTTCGGGGTTGTCTTGGCTGTGCTAACCTGGGGTCTTGCCGCTGATCTAGGTGTCTATCGCGTTCCACTCGTCCTACTTACGGCGCTTACCCCGATGATTCTTTATGCGCTTATGAGAGATTCGCGTTGATATGAAAATTCTTCTTACAGGTGGAGCCGGGTTCATGGGCTCCAACATGATTCACTATCTTCTGCGCACGTATCCTGATGTGGAGATCGTAAATTTTGATAATCTCACTTATGCAGGAAACTTAGAGAGTCTTGCAGATGTGGCCGTTAATCCTGGGTACACATTCATGAAAGGCAACATCGCAGATTCTGAGGCCGTCGACAAGGCTGTTGCTGGGGTGGATCTCGTCCTTAACTACGCCGCAGAAACGCACGTGGATCGATCAATTCTTGAACCAAAGGCGTTCATCGATACCAACATCTACGGCGTGTACAACATTTTGGAGGCGGTGCGTAAGTACAAAACACCTCGTTACGTGCAAATTTCAACAGATGAAGTATTCGGAGCCGTTATGGAAGGGGAGAGCGATGAGGGATCGAAGTTCGAACCGCGCTCGCCTTACTCAGCGTCCAAGGCCGCAGGGGATCACTTGTGCCAGGCGTATGCGATCACCTATGGGGTGCCTGTCACCGTGACACACTCATGCAACTTTTACGGGCCCTATCAGTTTCCGGAGAAGCTTATCCCGCTATTTACGATGAACCTGCTTGAAGGCAAGACGGTTCCGGTTTATGGCGATGGGATGCAGGTACGTGAGTGGATCTTCACGCAAGATCATTGTCGGGCGATTGACCTCATTGCTCACAAAGGGAATCCGGGCGAGGTTTACAATATCGGAACTGGTTATCGTGTGTCCAACCTGGATGTGACAAAGAAGTTGCTCGAACTGACCGGGCGGGGACAGGACGCGATCGAGTACGTGGCAGATCGACCAGGTCACGATCGACGTTACGCCATCAACTCAAACAAGCTACGCACGGAGCTTGGATGGGAACCGCAAGTAAGTTTTGAGGAAGGCCTCGCGCAGACGGTGGAATGGTACAAACAGCATCTCGAGTGGGTCGACCGATGTCGAACAGGCGCTTATAAGGAATATTACGAACAACAATACGGAAAACGTTAATATTGATACTACTCGTCATTGCGAGCGACCAGCCGAAGCCGTGGCGGGAAGCAATCTTCGAAGATTGCTTCGCGTAAAGCGACGTGGTCGCAACGCGACTTTACGTCGTCGGTCGCCGATAAACTCCCTCCTCGCAATGACGAGGATAAGTAAGAACAACATATGAAAATTCTCATTTTTGGTAAGGGATACATGGGAGAACGATGCGCGCAGGCGTGGGGAGAGGAAGCAACACTTTCCGATGTGATCGTACAAACAGTGGAAGATGCGCTGGACGAAATACGCCGTGTCCAACCCGACGTGGTTTTCAACGCCGCGGGTGTGAAAGGGAAACCAAACGTCGATTGGTGTGAGGATCATCAACTCGAGACGATTCGTGGGAACACGACCATGCCGCTCTTGCTTGCGGATGCCTGTAGCCAGGCGGGGGTGTACATGCTGCACATGGGGTCGGGCTGCATTTTTTACGGCGACTCGCCTCATCCAGATAAGGCATGGCGCGAAGACGACTTTGGAAATCCTAAGCCCGTGTACTCACGCAGCAAGTGGGCGGCTGACCTTGCCCTCTCAACACTCCCAAACGTCGGCGTCGCTCGTATTCGCATGCCGATTGATTGGATGCCGGCTCCGGGGAACCTTATCGATAAACTCTCCGGATTCGCAAAAGTGATCGACGCCGAAAACTCTGTCACCATTCTTGACGACATGATCGACGTATTCTATCAGTTACTTGTCAAGCGGGCGTCAGGAATTTTTCATGTAACCAATCCTGGAACCTTGCGTCACCGCGACTTACTCGCGCTCTACAAAGAACTTGTCGACCCTGCACACTCTTGCGAGTGGATCTCAAACGACGAACTTGTAAGTCAAGGACTCGTTCGCAAGGGACGATCGAATAATTTTCTCGCGTCAGAGAATCTTGCAAAGAGAGGCATCACCATGCGACCGATTGAGGAAGCCCTGCGAGACACCATGGAAAAGTACGCCTGGATGAAACGTGGGGGAGGATGCGGAACCGACTGTTCGTGTAGCTGTTAACGATAAAACCGAGCATGTGCTAGGACTGTTCCTAAATGAGATGAGATCGGCTTGAACGGGCTGGCGATCGCTGAAAACGTCCTGAAACGGACGTTGAAGCGATGCCTGGGTGCCCGTGAAAGTCGAGATCGCTCATTTAGGAACAGGCCATGCTCGGTTTTGACTTTTCCAAGGGAATAAGCGTAAACTCGAGCCACTATGAAGGCTCTTATTGCGGCCGGTGGTCATGCCACCCGCCTGCGCCCCATCACCTGGACGCGCAACAAACACCTTATTCCACTTGCCAACCGACCCATGCTTGCGCATGTGATCGATAAAGTGATCGACGCAGGGATCACGGAAATTTTTGTGAATGTGAATCCGGGTGAGGGGGATTCCATGCGCGGGGCATTGGGAGATGGATCGGACAAAGGGGTACGCATTGTGTATATCGAACAAAAGGGCGGGGCAAGAGGAATCGCCCACGCCGTCGCAAACGCTGAGGAATACCTCAAGGGAGATTCTTTTATTTTTTTCCTTGGAGACAATATTTTGTTGGGCGGCATCCGTCACATGCGAGAGAAATTTGAGCGTGAACACCTTGATTGTTTGATCGCGTTAGCACGAGTGAAAGATCCGCAGCGTTTCGGTGTGCCGGAACTTGATGGTGATGGTCGGGTCGTGCGCATGTTTGAGAAGCCAGCGAATCCACCCTCTCCGTTTGCCGTGACGGGGATTTACTTTTTCAGTCCGGAATATTTTGAAGCCTTCAAGACAGCCAAACCCTCGGCCCGCGGAGAATATGAGATCATGGACGTGATCAACTGGTACATCGAATATCGGAAGGTTGGTTCGCAGGAAATTACCGGATGGTGGAAGGATACGGGAACGCCTGACGCCCTTATTGAGGGCAATGCGCTTATCATGGACGATATGCCACGGGAAACGTACTGCATCCAATGTACCCCACACGAAGAAGCTCAAATTCAAGGACCTGTCTCAATCGCAGAAGGAACGACGATTAACGCAGATTGTATGATTCGCGGTCCGGTGACAATAGGAAAGAACTGTCAGATTGAATCCAGTTACATTGGTCCCTACACGTCGATTGGCGATGAGGTCAAGATTAAAGATACAGAAGTAGAGCACTCGATAGTGTTAAACGGGGCGGTGATCGATACGACACGACGTATCGTCAACAGTCTCATTGGAGTAAACGCGCAGCTGGTTGATTGCCGTCGTTCGCATCCAAAGACGGGACATCGACTTGTGATCGGAGACAACAGTTTCGTCGAACTCTAATCTCCACAACCCCGCACGGGTTGTTTAGTTTTGTAAGGCTCTTGTCCACCACTCCCACCCTGTTTGTGTTTGGATGAGGGACGAAAGGGAAGTCCCATTCGGATTCAACCAGAATGTTCCAGGCAAGTTCGTTGTAAGGACTGTTTGGGACAAGATGGTCACGTCGTCAAGATTCAAAGCGACGAGTTCACCGCCTGATCGATACAGCACACAATTCCCTTCTGGGTACCAATCAAGCGCATCGATAGGAGTTGATAATCGAGTGATCGTCTGCGTTTCATGTGCAGACCGTATGTACCGCTTAAGGTCGTACCCACTTGAATAGAGGAGGATATTTTCAGAGGGATGCCAGCGCCAGAGTGTCGCTTCTTCGTTTAGAAGGATTGGTTGTTCTCGGTTCTCGGGATCCAGAAGTACGAGTCGATGATGACGAGTATCTTCAAGGGCAATGAGGTTCCCTGGAGCCTCTACGAAATGGTATGTCCCAAGTGGGAGATACGTAAGAATCGAGGCCGTTTCTCCCTCCTGGAAGGAGACAACACTTCGTTTACCACTTTCTGAAAGAGTTACGATGTTCTCTTCTCGCGTTGTGACAAGCCAAGCCGCGTACGGAAAACGCACGGTGTCAAGTCTCTCCATCGCGATCTGTGTGATTTGTGTTCCGGTGCGTACATACAGACGTGAGGCAACTTCCAAGTCCCACCACGAGGCTTCCACATTTTGTGTTTCCTTCGGGAGATCGACCGCCATGCCATCACGCACCCGTGTCACAGAAATGTCTTGACGAGATCCATGCGTTTCAATAAGGGCAAGATACTCGGCGTTTGCCGACCAACTGAACGCATAGGTACTTGTTGCTGTATAAGGAAGGCGCATGAGAAGTCTTGTGTGAGATGTCGTCGCGTCGACGATCCAGACTTCTACCCAGGAACTTTCTTGGGTGGCGTAGACAAAACGGTTGGATTCCGCATGGACAGAGGTGAGCGTGGCTTGGAGGGATTGTTGGAGAGTTGGTTGTTCATCCAAGAACAACACGATAGGTCCGAGCACCCGTGCCTCACGACTTTCAAACGAGAGGGTGGTCTCCCAGGGAAGATAGTTTTGTTTTTCAAGGATGATGGTGTGTTCTCCCGGGAGGATGGTATCCATGACCGCGGGAGTTCGTTCCTGAGCAACTGTTTCATCGTCTAAACGTACCGAGGCGTTTCGCGGGTTACTGGAGATGTTGAGGACGGCCGTGTGCACAATGCGACCGTGTGTGAGGTCAACACGATATCCTGCCGTGTACAGAACAACGATGGGGGCAGAAATTAAAAACGCAAAGAAGAACAGCAGAAAGAGGAAGAGACGTAACGATTTGGACATAACCAGGTTCATTGTATATCCTGTACACATCTATGGTGAAACTTTCGCGTCCAGCTCCCCGTTCGCTTTTCTTCCTGTGTGTTATCCTCCTTGTGATTGTGGCCTTCAGTTTCGGGTTTTATGTTGGTCGAGCGCGAGGTGTGGCTTCCGTTGTTCCAGAAGGAGAAGGGGAGCTCATTGGTGATGGCGAAATTCCCAACTATCTTACCCAGGATGTCGACTTCCAGCAATTTTGGGACATCTGGAACCTTGTCAAAGAAGAGTTCTACCGTCAACCAGTCTCAGATGTTGATCTCTACTATGGTTCCCTTAAGGGGCTTCTTTCGGGTTTGAATGATCCCTACTCAGTGTATTTTGATCCGCAAGAGGCAGAGGAATTTAATGCGAGTCTTGAAGGTTCCTTTGAAGGGATCGGTGCGGAGATTGGTATCAAAGACGATCGTTTACAGATTGTCTCACCGCTTGATGGGTTGCCTGCCGACCAAGCTGGACTCCTACCAGGAGATTGGATTGTGCTGATCGATGGGGTCGAGACCACGGGGATGAGTGTCGAAAAAGCCGTGTCTCTGATTCGCGGTGAAAAGGGAACACAAGTTGTGCTTACAATTGCGCGCGAGGGAGTCGATGGAATTACGGAATACCCCATCACGCGCGACAAGATTGTTATCGATTCTGTGAAATGGAGTGTGGACGACCAACGTGTCATGACCATTTCCATTTCGACCTTTAATCACGATACATCTGAGCTTTTCTCCCAAGCGATCCAGGAAGCTCTTTCCTCTGGTGTGACAGGAATTATTCTTGATTTGCGTGGAAATCCAGGCGGACTTCTTACAACGGCTATTGATATTGCTTCCGCGTGGGTGGGGTATGACGATGTGGTGATCGAGCGTTCGCAAGCTGATGTCCATTCGTTTTCAGGTGTCTCTGCACCAAGACTTCAAGGGATTCCAACAGTTGTATTGGTCAATGGGGGAAGTGCCTCTGCTTCGGAGATTGTTTCGGGTGCTCTACAGGATTATGGCTATGCCACCATTGTAGGAACTCAGACATTTGGGAAGGGCTCTGTGCAGGATTATCGTGAGCTGCCAGATGGTTCGGCGGTGAAGATCACCACGGCCGCTTGGTACACCCCAAATGGTCGATCTATTAACGAAGAGGGAATTGCTCCGGATGTCGTTGTGGAGTACACCGTTGAAGAATATCAGGCAGGTATCGATCCTCAAGATATTGCCGCACGAGAAATTCTCGGAGGAACCTATGAATTTGAAGAAAGGCAAACAGAGCAAATTAAGTAAACCATTGAAGAGGGAACCCGTTTCTCGTGAGCTTTCCGCAGGAGGGATGGTGTTTCGTCGATCAGGCGGGACGCTTTCATTTGCGATGATGAAGGATTCGTATGGGAAGTGGACTTTTCCAAAAGGTCACGTTGAAGAGGGAGAAGATGTTGAAGAAGCGGCTGCGCGGGAGACACTGGAGGAGCTTGGACTCCAAGAAATTCGTCTTTTGGACTATTTAGGGAAGATCGACATCTGGTTCCGAGATAAATTTCACAAGAAAGGTCAGCTTATCCATAAAGATATTCACTACTATCTTTTTGAGGCCGGTGAACGCAGCGAGCTTCGTCCAGATCCCGGAGAGCATGTCTATGAAGCCAAGTGGGTACCACTGTCAAAGGTAGAGAAAATTTCAAGCTATCCTGATATGGTTCCCATCGTGAAGAAGGCGGTTGAGCTTGTAAAAATGCTCAAGAAGGGGTAAGAAAAATGATATGAAGTTCACGCTGAGCGGGCGAGTCGAACGTGGGGAAGGGATGGCTACTGGGTTAGGATGCCCGACAGCCAATATTGCGGTTGAACAAGGGGTTCTCATTCCAGCGCTTGGGGTCTATGTGGGAGAGGCACAAGTCGATGGAGCATGGCACGACGCGCTTATCTGCATCAGCGATGGGCGCACAGGATATAATCTCAAAATGGAAGTCCACTTGCTCGGAGTGAATCAAGATTTAGTCGGCAAGCGTATCGAGGTTATGCTCCATGAAAAATTACGGGATGTCATTCCGTTTCCAGGAGAAAAGGAAATGGCCGCCATTATCGCTGATGATTTGGTACAGGCGCGAGCGTGGGCATCTGCGAAAGGTTCCCAGATATGAAACGAGTGATTATTGTCCACTGTTGGGACGGAAATCCGGAGTACTGTTGGTACCCATGGTTGAAGCGGGAGCTGGAAGCCAGAGGATTTGAGGTGATCGTGCCGGCGATGCCGGAGACTTCCATGCCGAAGATGGATCTTTGGGTTCCGGTGTTGGCCGATGTTGTTGGAAAGCCTGATAAGGACACCATTTTAGTTGGGCATTCAATCGGATGTGCGACGATCATGCGCTATCTCGAAACACTTGGAGAGACCGAGACAATCGGCGGAGCGGTATTTATTGCTGGATTTACGACTGACCTTGGGTTCGAGGAGATTCATAATTTTTTTGAAACCCCTCTCGACTTCAAAGAGATTCGTTCGCACCTTCCACGCCTTATCTCGATTCATTCTAATGACGATCCGTTTGTGGATCTCAAGTACGCGACTATTTTGGCAGATGAATTAGGTGCCGAAACGACAATCCTTGAGAAAATGAAGCACTTTTCTGGGCCCGTTGATAACGAGGAAAGCTGCGTTATTCTATCCCAAGCCCTTGACGCAGTTATGAACATGCGCTAAATCCAGGTGTTTTCAAATATTTGACCCCGTGCTAACATAAAATTCGTTAAAACATAAGTTTTCCACACCTATGGCAAAAATGACTAAGAGCCAATTCATGGCCAGCCTCGGAGAAATGTTCGGCCTTTCCAAGAAAGACGCCGGAGAGAAGTGGGATGCCTTCGTCGCGATGGCCCTCAAGGAGGTCCGACAGGGCGGAGAGTTCAACCTCCCGGGACTGGGTAAGCTCGTAAAGAAGGCACGTGCTGCTCGACAGGGACGCAACCCATTGACTGGGGAGTCTATCTCCATCCCAGCCAAGACGGTCGTGAAGTTCCGCGTTGCAAAGAGCGCAAAGGACTCTGTCCTCTAAAAATCAGGTACAATAGAAGCCGCCGCATAGGCGGTTTTCTTATATGGATAAAACACAAAAAGCGATCTTGATTGATCTCATCCATCCAAAAATGCTCAAGCGTCATGCGATGGAGCGGATGGTTGAGCTTGAGGAGTTGGTGAATACCTATGGTGGGATTGTGATCGTGAAGGCGTGGCAGAAACGATTTGCCCCTCATCCAAAAACGTACATCGGGACAGGCAAGGTGACGCTTGTGGGAGAGGAAGCTAAACAGTTGGGTGCCAAATTGTTGATCGTGAACGCACAACTCAAACCTCGACAGGTGTACGACCTAAGCGAGAGGCTGCGACCGTATGGGGTGCAGGTTTGGGATCGCGTTGATCTCATTCTCAAGATTTTCGCCAAGCATGCCAAGACGACCGAGGCGAAGCTTGAGATTGAGCTGGCGAGCGTGCGGCACATGGGGCCGCGAATTTTCGGTATGGGGATGGAGCTCTCCCGACAAGGAGGTGGAATCGGAACGGTCGGAATTGGAGAGACGAACATCGAGCGCATGAAGCGACACCTTCGCGAGAAGGAACGAAAGATCAAGGAAAAACTTGAGGGTTATCAGAACGGTCGTGACCTCGCGCGCCGTCATCGTTCTCGTCAGGGTTTTAAGACGGTGTCGATTGTCGGGTACACCAATGCTGGAAAGACGACGCTTTTGAACGCCCTTACCGGTCGAAAAGAATATGCGGCCGACGAACTCTTTGCCACACTTGATACCCGAGTCGGACAGCTTTTTTTACCAGGAATCAATTTTGTCCGATCGGACACAATTGATCGTCCTCGGACGGCTCTGGTTTCTGACACGATAGGCTTTATCAAGGATCTACCCCCCGAGCTTCTCAACGCTTTTTCTTCGACACTCTCCGAGGCCGTCGACGCAGACCTGCTCATTCATGTCGTGGACGGGAGTGATCCGAACTGGCTCAAACAGATGAAGGTTGTGGACGAGATCCTCGAGCGTCTTGGTGTCGCGTCAACGCCGCGGATAGTCGTTTTCAACAAAAACGACCAGACATCCTCGGAGGCTCGCGTAAGCATCGACAAGACACACGAGGAGCATCCACCACTTTGGATTTCAGCAACCAAGCACCAAGGGTTGGACGACCTCATCGCCCAAATAGAAAACAGCCTGTCAATAAGGCTGTTTTCATAGGCAATCATTGACATACGCCAAAAAATGGGGTATTTTTGTTTGTCCCACAAAGGAGGGCACATGGTGCGGGAAAGACCCGAGAGCCGTGTGCTCTCGGACAAAGATTTGGTTACGCGGGTCAAGTGGCCGCGAGGCCTGACCGCGGAGGAGATTCGTGGCCGCATAGCAGCAGCATGTCGCTTCATCGACTTCGATGAGACGCTCGTCGTAGGTGGTCGTGTTCGTGACCCCTTCTGCGGGAAGTCTCTCGCATCGTTCCTGGGTGAGCAACCGTTCCTCATTCAGACATGGGGACCAGAGGGGGCTGTGTCGTTTTTCAGAAGACGACCAGAGCTTCCTCAACCGCTCCTCATTGTGGATCCACCAGGGATCCGCGTTCGCCTTGCTGAATTGTGGTTTGATCCTCACGAGATCGACCCTGACTTCTGTGGCGACGCCTGGGTCTGGAAAGATCTGCTTGCGTTGGGCATCGCCCAGGGTGAGGTCTACGACGACAGCCCGCATCACGTGTGGGCACCTGGGTGTACAGTCATTCCTCCATTTCGATAGGAGGCCAGACTGGATTCTCAATGAGATCGCGTACACTCGCTGTGGGGTTCACGTCACCAGTGAGATCGTCCGAGAGTCCTGGATCGACCCCACGGTCGAGGAGAGCCGGTACCCGTGGCGCCTGCGCGTCACGGCCACCGGCCCGTTCCGATTCACCACCGAACACTGAGGATACCTTCCTCGCTCAAGCACCCACTCGGGTGCTTTTACATTTATAGGACTTTCTCATTTGGCGATCTGCTTGTGCTTCGCCAAGAAAAATCCTCACCGTAGGTTGCACTACGTTTGCAGTTTTTCTTGACTCCAGCACGGCGCATCTCATCCAAATGAGAAAGTCCTAATTTAAAAAGAAGGATGTTGTTAAGTGAAAGAAGACATCCGACATGTGCAAAAATGGGTGACAAAATTTCGCAGGTGAGAAAAAATGTATCCCATATGGAGGAGAAGAAGAATCAAAACGAACCTACCGGAAGAGAGGCGGTGACAGATCTTCTGAGATGGATTGACGGGGCAACGACTGAGGCTTCGGAGATGTTCGAACAGTGGGCCAGACGGCGGAAGTATCGCTACGAAGGCGAACACAAACTAGCTGAGGAACATTTCCAGCGAGAACAGGCGTTCCGCAAGCGACTCAAGTATCTCCGGCGAAAAAAATTCATCAAAACGAAAAAAATAGAGAAGAAGTTGCTTTTCGAACTTACAGATCAAGGCAGGGAGGAGTTGCTGGGGAGATTGATCCAGGAAAGACCCAAACTTCCAAGCGGCTCTGTTTGCTTAGTTATGTATGACATCCCTTTGGATGCCGGTTCCGGGAGAGATGGCTTAAGGTATTTTTTGAAACGAATCGGTTTTGAACAGGTGCAGCAGAGTGTTTGGCAGACAGACAAGGATGTAACTGGAGAGGTTCTTGCCTTTGTTCAAAAGGCGAAGGTTGAGAGGTGGGTACAAGTCTACATTGGCCAGAGAAAAGGGTGACGATTTTTCTCACCTGCGAAAAAAAGTACCCTTTTTCATCATGGTCGACAGGAAGTCGCATCGCGCTTCTACAAAAATTAGCCGGTGAGGGGTGTCCAAAAAAGAAAATCTGCCGTTGGGACGGCAGAGCGTGGGGGTTAGGCAGCTGGGGGAAGAAGTTCGTGGAAGGGAACCTGGATGAAGACCGGGTGATGTTCGATGGCGGCGAGAACCGCACGAGTCTGAGCATGCCAGCGTGGGTCGCAGGACTTCAGGAACTTGGCCAAGAACGCCTCTCGCGCCTCATGCTCATCAAGAAAAAGACCGACGACAGCGCTTGTTGTGCCGCCCCAATGACGGGTGCTCACCTCATATGGAGATTGAGGATGACCTTGTGAATCCGTATTCGCGGCGTAGAGAGCGATCCCGCCGGGTGTGACGGCGACGAAACGACCACGACCCAGCCGATTTCCAAGACCGAAATTGCTTGTCCCGGAATCCGCGATCTTGACCACCGTTGGCCAACCGTTCTGGTCGCGCTCATCACTCACCCGGTAGAGCGAGCGGCTTACCGTAAGGGTAAAGAACTCATGGATCATCACGCACCTCCCTACGACTTTGAGCGTTAAAAAATGAGAAGTCAAGGTTCAAGAAAAAACCAGCCCCCAGAGGCTGATTTTATGCTTGTTTATTTTGTGCTTTGAGGGCGCCGAGATCGTACGTCTTTCCTTCGCGATCCCATTTTTTGAGCGTTCGAAGACCTCGAGTAGAGATCATGACCGTCACCGTTTTGCCAGTCTTTGGATTGACCAGCCGTTTCTTTTGGAGGTTCGGAAAGAGTTTGCGCTTGACCTTCACGTTGGAGTGGGAGACAAGCTGTCCAGTGGAGGTCTTTTTGCCCGTAATGATGCAGGATTTGGACATACAAGAGAGAATTATTGACGAGGGGAGTATAGCCGAAGCCCCTGAGACTGTCTAGTCTCCTGTGTTAAACTAGAGCCATATGCGACAAGCCGTCCCAAAACTTTGGATTCTTTTCTTTTTTATCGTCGTCATTCTCGTGGCGACCATTTTTGTCTCCGAGCCCTCAGCCCCACCTTCTGCTCCGCAGGAATCCAGCGTTCCGGAGCCGACCCGCTATACGAAGTTTGAGGGGATGCTTGATTTGGGTGGAAACGCCATTTACGTGGAGAATCAAAAGAGTGGTAGTTCCTCAGTCCTTGTGGGTTTCGTCGTGTTATCTGTCCCTGGATATATCGTGATCTACAACGACGATGGTGGCGTTCCTGGATCCGTCGTCGGCGAATCGGTATTGCTTCAAACCGGCGGGGAACACCTTACCGTCTCTTTAGGTGAACCGCTTGTTGAGAACAAGGTCTATTACGCCATGCTCTATCAAGACGACGGGGATGGACAGTTCCGCGAGGATACAGACACCCAGGCCGTCGATTCAGAACAATCCGTTATTCTCATGACATTTCTCGCCACTCCAGAAGCTCAACCAGAGCCAGGATCGATTGAACCTTGACAATGGCTATTATTGGCCTAGCATCAAGATTGGATTCTCAAGGAGTCTCCATGCCTGAAGTCAGTCCCATTGGTACGTCCGACAGTTCGCTTGCTTTGACCATCGACGTCACTGAACGTTGCAACCTGGCTTGTGCCTACTGCTACAAGGGCCCGGCAGGAAGCAAAGGAGTCGACATTCCATCGGTTCTCAGGACGATGGAAGTTCTCTGGCCAGTCATCACTGAGCACGGTGGGCTGACCGTAGCTTTTATGGGTGGCGAGCCCTTGATTGCTCTTGATGACGCGCTGCGCCTTGCCAGTGAGCTAAGCCGTCGTTGCTCCAACAAGGGTCTTTCTTTCTCTTGGAGCATGACTTCGAACCTGACCCTGCTGACCCCCGAGCGCGCGACGCGTGTGCTCAAGGCCGGTGGTGCCTTCCACTGTTCCGTTGACGGTTGTCCGGTCAGTCATGACCGGAATCGGCCGTACGCTGGTGGGCGTGGTTCTTCCAGCACGGTGATGCAACATGTGGATATTTTGCGTGAACGCGGCGCATTGCGTGGCGCGCGAATGACCGTCACTCCGGCAACAGTCGGACAGATGTTTGACGGCGTGCGTCATCTGCAATCTCTGGGTTTCACAACGATTGCCGCCTTCCCAGCCTTCGATCGTCAGACCTGGAGTTCGGATCTGCTCTTGGTGGTTCAGGAACAGACGCGCTTGATCGGGGAGGCTCGTCTGACCCAGTTCGCTAGTCTGAGTAGGCTTCATCCCATCGACAGTTACGCCCGTCTGCTGCTGCACCCACCAGCGGGTGATGGGTACCACTGCGGAGCCTGTCATTCTTTCCTGGGAATCGATATCCATGGGCGCATCTTCCCCTGTCACCGATTCACAGGCCAGTCCAACTGGGAAGGCTACGAACTGCGGACGCTGGACGGAGAGGGCCCTGGTTCCTGGAGCCAACTCCGGGCGCTCTTCAACACCCGCGAGGTTCCGGAACGCTGTCACCGCTGTCCCGCGCTCGGGGCCTGTCGTGGCGGTTGCTGGGCTGAAAATTTGTCGGCAACCGGCACGCTGAGCGAGCCCGCAGAAATCAGCTGCGCCTACAATCTGGCGCTCCTGCGGGGGATCGAGGCGTCAGGTCTGCGAGCTGAATCCTTTGCAGCGGCCGGCTCCTGCAACTTCTGCAATCCCTGCATCATGTGCGACATCTGTCTGATATGCAACGGTTGCAACAACTGCGATATTTGTGATCGTTGTAACGAAGGTGGATGGCGCGGTCTCAACGACGGTGGTTGCGCCGTTCCCGCAGGAAGCGTCTAATCCATACCTCTAGTGTGTCCACCCCCAACGACCCTCCCTCGCTTTCTGAGCTTTGGAGGGTATTAAATTTCAGAAGAATCGGCATTGTGCTAAAATAAGGAAGCTATGTCGACAAAAAAGAAATCCGATATGTTGAACGATTCACCAAAACCGCTTGTTTGTCGCTTGCCCCTGGCTCCAGGAGAGACTCCCACCAAGCCAACAAGCCTCAACGAAATCACCTGGCGCATCTTTCGCATTATGGCGGAGTTTGTCGAGGGGTTTCAGTTTTTATCTGAGTCCAGCCGTGAGGTGACGTTCTTTGGCTCCGCACGCACAAAGAAGAACGACCGATGGTACAAGGAAGGCACAAAACTTGGCCGGCTTCTGGCCGAATCTGGATTTACGGTCATTACCGGTGGTGGGCCTGGAATGATGGAGGCTGTAAACAAGGGAGCGAAAGAAGGTGGTGGTGAATCGATCGGTCTTAATATTCAACTCCCGACCGAACAGCGCATCAATCCTTTCGTCACCAAGGGTCGGGGGTTTCACTACTTTTTTACACGCAAAGTCATGCTTGCGGCTTCGGCTCAGGCCTACGTCTATTTTCCTGGAGGCTTTGGAACCCTCGACGAGCTGTTTGAAATCGTGACGTTAATTGAAACCGGAAAGATGCAAGCAACACCAGTCATCTGCGTTGGAAAAGAGTTTTGGTCTGGTCTGTTTGCTTGGATGGAAGAGATACAGGTCGGGAAGTATAAAACCATCACGGCAAAAGATTTCAAGCTCATTCAGGTTGTGGATTCTGCTCAAGAAGCGCTGACCATCATCTGTGCCTCTGATGAGCGCACGTTTTTCTAGGGTATGGTGAAACATTCGCACAATGGCGGCGCTGCGCGAGCTTGGGTCGTCGACGTCAACATGGGTTATGGGCATTCTCGTGCGGCGTTTGCGCTCAAGGATCTTAGCGGTGGAAATATTCTTTCTGCCAATGACTATGCTGGCATACCGGCTGAGGACCGCTCGCGTTGGCAGGAAAGTCGGAAGTTGTATGAGTTCATCTCCAGGATGAAACCTCTCCCCGTGGTTGGTAAGTTTTTATTTGAAACGATGGATCATTGGCAGGAGATCCCTTTGTTCTATCCACGCCGTGACCTTTCCAAGCCCAATATTCAACTCCGTCAAATTTTCCACATGATCCACCGTGGGTTTGGACGGCACCTTATCGATAAACTTTCACACAACCCTCTCCCGCTCGTGACAACATTTTTCATTCCCGCTTTTTTCGCTGATTATTACGACTATCCTGGTGACATTTGGTGTGTGACAACCGATGCGGACATTTCGCGTGCCTGGGCACCGTTGGATCCAAAACAGAGTCGTATCAAATATCTGGCCAGCAATGGTCGCGTCGTGGAGCGTCTAAAACTCTATGGGGTTCGCGCCGACCATATTTTTCTCACGGGGTTTCCGCTACCAAAGGAACTTGTCGGTGGTTCAGAGGGAGAGATTCTTAAAGATCTTCTGACCGAGCGTTTGTGTAATCTTGATCCAAACGGAATTTTTCACGAACGCTATCAACGCACGCTCCAAACGGAGTTGGGTCCGGCTCGCTGTAAACGAGCCACATCCGCACATCCTCTCACATTGACGTACTCGGTTGGTGGAGCCGGAGCACAACGGGCTTTGGGTGTGAAAATTTTGAAGAGCCTCAAGTCGCGTATCGCCAGACATGAGTTGCGCGTGAATCTCATGGCCGGGTATCGGCGTGATGCTGTTTCTTATTATCGTGACGCCGTAAAAGAAGTTGGACTCAAAAAAGAACTCGGGGAGTGGATTTGTGTGCCCGAGCATGCGTCACGGGCAGATTATTTTTCAGATTTTACAGAAACGCTCAAGACCACGGACATGCTTTGGACCAAGCCCAGCGAGCTTTCATTTTATTGTGGACTTGGGATTGGCATTGTGATGGCTCCCCCGATCGGCTCACAAGAGGAATTCAATCGCGTCTGGCTCACTTATGTGGGAGGGGGGGTTTCCCAAAATGATCCTCGATACGCTAGCGAATGGTTATTTGACTGGATCGCCTCAGGGGGGGTCGCCCGCATGGCTTGGAATGGCTATATTGAAGCCCCGACCCATGGAGCGTATCGTATAGAGGACGTGGTTTTAGGACGTCCGAGTGAAATTCAACCACTTCCGCTTATCGTTTAATTTTATGGATAAAACTCTGGAACATCTTCTTTCGACGGTTGTACAAATGCGACGAGAGGCCGAGGAACTTGAGAAAGAAGAGGACGTGATGAACGTTTCTGAAACGGTTTCCGCGGCCGCTTCGGTTTACGAAACAGTCCGCAACGCGCTGGAATATGACGAGGAGCATTTGTTGCGTCGAAACGCGATTCATCGCATTCTTAAGCGTCGCATGGTGGATGGGCCGTCTCGTGAGATGGCGACCAAGCTCCTCAAAGAGTTGATTTGGGCTCGCTACCTGCATAATGGCAAAGTTCCAACCAACATGATCCAGAAGGTCGGGACAATTTTGGAGAAGTACAAATTACTGTTTACGACGCTCGATCCAGAAAGCAAAGATGGCCAGCATGCCTATGAGTGGCTCCTGGACGTTCTCTCCGTGGAGATTGAGTACTTGCTGGGTCCCCCCTGTATTGATGAGGCGCTTGCGAGTTTTGCTTATCAAGAACTCAAGAAACGTCTGGAATGGCAGACACAGACGCTCCAAGGAGAGGAGCGCGATCTTCAATTGTACATTGCCATCCACCGCACCGTGCTTAAATCCAATCAGGCGACGCTTCGGTATCGTGTTTTGACGCTCTACTATAACACCTGGCGTAAATCGCAAGGGGGGGACGCTGTTGTGAAGGAAATTTCGATGAACCTCATGAAGGTGATCAATTCTGTTGAACACCAAATTTTGCATCCAGCGCAAGATGAGATGTATCGCTTTATCCGACGCCATGCCGTCGTGTTCCATGTCCTGTCTGATGTGGTACGGGACAATCCAGAGGCATTCGGGCAGGCGCTCAAGGGGGGGGACATTCCAAGTATTGATACCGCGTTGACAAAGGCGGCAGAGACCCGCTACAGCACCTTCCGTGGGAAGCTTAAGCGCACAGTTGTTCGCGCGGCTCTGTTTTTACTTCTCACTAAATCCATTCTGGCCGTTGTGATCGAGTTGCCCTACGAAGTTTTCGTCTTACACACCAGTGACTATCTTCCGCTGGCGATAAATATTCTTTTTCCGCCGATTTTGCTCATGCTCATAAGTTTGAGTGTACGCATTCCCAGAAAACAGAATACTCAGCGGATTTTGGAGGAGCTTCATGCGATCTTCGGAGTGGGAGATGAGTTTTCGGTCATCTTTAAGCGCAAGCGTGGTTGGGGTCGCGGGGCACTTTGGTGGATTTTCAACACGCTTTACGTTGGGATCTTAGTGTTGACGATCGTTGTCGTTTCTTCCGTTCTCAAATCGTTTGCATTTAACGGCCTGTCGATTTTCTTTTTTATTTTCTTTCTTTCGTTGGTGGCCTATTTCGGCTTGCGCATACGCAATACACGACGTGAACTGGTCGTCGTTGATCTCTCGCGAGGGTTCTTTGGTACCGTGGCGGACATGCTGTTTTTACCGATCATCCGTACTGGACGTTGGGTCGCACTGCGTGCCCCTCGAGTGAATATCTTTTTGTTCTTCTTCGATTTCATCATCGAAGCACCGTTTAAGGCGGCTATTGATATCGTGGAAAGTTGGCTCGCATTTTTGCGTGAGAAACAGGAAGAGATTTAGGACGAAGATGTGGAGGACATGAAACATCATCATTCCAAATACTTTTACATGCTCGCTTCATTGGCGACGGTTCTCACCCTCGCCATGTTCACATTCGCCTTCGTTTGGCTCAATACACGAAGCCTTGTGGAACCCACGTTTGGCGTGACGTTCTCTTGGGTCTACGCGCTCCAACTGGGTCAGGATCCCGTGAAGATGTACCAAGCCCTTGTCAACGATTTAGGGGTTCGTCATGTTCGATTACCACTCTATTGGTCTGAAATTGAGCGTGCTCAGGGAGAGTATGATTGGGCTATTTCCGACAATCTTCTCGCGATCTCTGAAGATCGTGGAGTGGAGGTCACGCTTGTTACGGGAATGAAAGTTCCTCGCTGGCCTGAGTGCTACATTCCAGATTGGGCTGAGTCATTTAACGAGGACTTCCAGCGTCAAGCCGTTCTTGCGTTTATTGAGGAATCCGTGATCCATTACAAGGGTTCATCGGCAATCATACGTTGGCAAGTGGAAAACGAACCGTTCTTTCCCTACGGAGAGTGTCCTAGTATGAGCGTGGTGCAGTTCAAAGAGCGTGTGGACTTGGTGCGATCGCTGGATGATCGTCCTATTCAGGTGACCGTGAGCGGCGAGTTGGGCCCATGGCTGGACTCGGCTCAGGCCGCTGATATCCTCGGGATTTCTCTCTATCGTCAGACGTGGAATGATTTTTTTGGGTACTTCATGTATCCACTCACGCCGGAATATTATTTTTTTCGAGCGTCTCTTGTGGGGGAGGATGTAAGTCAAGTGGTTATTTCTGAGCTTCAGGCAGAGCCTTGGTTCCCGGAGCCCATCGAGTCTCGACCTTTGACCCAATGGTATGAATCATTCGATGTTGAAATGTTTAACCGCAACGTCAAGTTCGCCCGTGAGGTGGGAGTGTCTGAAGCGTATCTTTGGGGATCGGAATGGTGGTACGCGCTTAAACAAGCTGGGGACGACCGTCTTTGGGAAGCCGCTCGAGATGTTTTTAAAACAAATTAGTCTATGGCAAAGCAAGTACCATTTGATGTTATCGTCATCGGATCGGGGTCAGCGGGATTTTCCGCGATAGAGGCAGCCGTGAGTCAGGGGGCTCGTGTGTGTCTTATTGAGGGTGAACATCTTGGCGGGGAATGTCCCAACGACGCCTGTGTTCCCTCCAAGGCTCTGTTGAAAGCGGCGAGCGTGTATCGAACACTTGGAAATGTTCGTGAGTTTGGGATTGAGGCATCGGGGAGAAGTTTTGATTGGAAGAAGGTGCAGGCGTATCGCCAACGCGTTGTCGCAACCATTACTGGAGGAGTTATGGGGGAGCGGTACATGCAGATACTCAAACGTCTCAAGGTCACCTGGAAGAAAGGAGAGGCACGATTTATCGATTCCCATACCCTGGAAGTGAACAATGAGCGTTTGATCGCTCGAGCCGTTGTGATTGCGACCGGTTCGCAAGAGGTCATCCCCCCCATTGACGGTTTGCGGGATATTCGATTTTGGGGATGGAAGGAGGCGTTGACCGCTTCGCGTCAACCAAAGTCGATGGCGATTATCGGTGGGGGACCGGTGGCCTGTGAGATCGCAACGTTCTATGCCTCATTTGGAACGCGTGTCGTTATTTTGCAATCAGCTCCGATGGTTTTAGCTCGTGAGGACGAGGAGATTTCTGGGCGAGCGCACAAGGCTCTTGAGGCGATCGGCGTGGAGGTTGTTGTGGATGCGCAGGTACTCTCGTGTGTCAACGGCGGAATGGGAGCGATTGGTTTGAAGGTGAGGATTCAGAAGCAAGAGAGCATATTTGCCGTTGAGACCGTTGTTGTGGCCGCAGGCAAACGACCTCGTGTGATGCACCTTGGTCTTGAGCATGCTGGGCTTGCGAACGGCACACATTTACGAACCACCCCAGAACAACGAACGGATCAATCGCATATTTTTGCTGCCGGAGATGTGGATGGAGGACTGATGTTCACTCACACAGCTCACCATGAGGGTTGGGTGGCGGGACACAATGCGGCTCGCGTTGTCTTGAAGAAAAAAGGGGGGTTGCTCAAAACAGATGAGCGAGTTGTTCCGCGCGCGACGTTTATTGATCCTGAGGTAGCAAGTGTGGGAATGACGCAGGCACAAGCCATCGCGAAGTACGGAAAAGTTCTTGTCGGGCGTTATGAGGTTCAAACACTTGGTCGAGCCGTGACGGATCACGTTTTAGGAGGTTTGATTAAGCTCATCGCTCACCCAAAGACTCGAAAATTGATCGGAGCCCATGCGATTTGTCCGCATGCAGGTGAACTTATCCATGAGGCGGCGCTTGGGATCTATCTAGGGGCGACGGTCGACAAGATGGCTGGGATGATTCACGCATTTCCTACGTATGCGGAGGGACTTAAAGCGGCCGCTTCCGTAACAGCGGTTGAGTAACAATATGAATGCAGGAGCTTTTTGGTTCTCCATGGGAGTGCTTTTAATCTTAGCGATCACGTTGGTGATTGTTGGATATTTGTTGATTCAAGGAATGATGACGGTTCCATGGATTCGTACGACGAGGCGTATGTCTAGGAAGATGCTTGAGATGATCGATTTTCGACCTGGAGATCGTCTGCTTGATCTGGGATCTGGCGATGGATCCATTGTTCTTGAAGCGGTAGCTTTGGGAGGCGAGGGGATTGGGATTGAACGTCTTGGTCTTTTGGTGTGGGTTGCGCGTGTACGGGCAAGAATGCAGGGGATACAGACAAAGGCCTTGTTCGTTTGTGGGGACATCTTAAAAGACCCTATCCCACAGGCGTCTTTTGTGGCCTGCTACTTATTTTCTGAAGTGAACAAAGAACTTGAACCACGCCTGCAAGCGAGTTTGCCAGAGGGGACGCGTATTGTTTCACGGGATTTTATTTTTCCAACCCTACGGAAGATAGAATCCCAGAGATTTGGTGGTTCAACACTTCATGTCTATGAGATTTAGTCGTTGAGATAAGAAGCCTCAAAGACTAAGCGACTTAACCATTCAACCACTCATGTTATAATGGCATTCGCTATGTCTACAGAAGTCGTTTTTGACATCGAGACCCAATCGGCCGCGGGAGCGGATTTCAAACAGATGCGTATTTCCGTCGTTGGCGTCTATTTTTATGAAACAGATGAGTACCAGTGTTTTGAGGAGAAGGAATTTCCTCAGCTTTGGAAGCGGCTTGAGAAAAGTGATCGCCTGATCGGTTACAACTCTCGGTATTTCGATACGCCCATTTTGAATAACTACTATCCAGGGGATCTGAATCGCTTTGTCCAGCTCGACATGCTTGAGCAGATTCATAAGGTTCTGGGATTTCGACTGAAACTTGATGATGTGGCGGCCGCAACGGTCGGGGTTCGTAAATCTGGCCATGGGCTTCAGGCGGTGGAGTGGTGGAAGCAGGGGGAGATCCAGAAAATTAAAGACTACTGTTTACAGGACGTGAAAGTCACCAAAGCGGTATACGAATATGGGTTGAAGTATGGGGCCTTGGCGTACGAGGATCGGCTTGGTGGCCGTAAGGCGATTCCGGTCGATTTTGCTCGCAAGGAGGCCACCCCCGCGATTAATCTTAGCATGGGGTTTTAGGCATCGTTTTTTGGAAGTGTCGTCAAAATGTGTGGATAACCTGTTCTTTGACTCACAACATATCGTGGTCTAAAATGAAGATATACCACAACATCTTGTGGTGGAGCGCCTTCCCCTTCCCAGGAGTGAAAGATGATCCCTATGTTGGATCTTCTTTTTATCTGACGTTTATTAATCCACCTTTTTAGCACTGTTTAAGAAATGCGATGATATTGCAATGCGCGGGGAAACCAGCCGCCGAGGCGTAGGTAAATCCTACGATGAGGCGGTGGAGGGGCCCCGCAAGTTGCAAGATCGCGCATTTCTTAAACAGTCTCGACCTACTCGCCCTATGTCGGACCATGCTACGAAAAAGGCTCAATCTACGAGTCTTGTGACCGGATCCATCTCAGACGCTGTCTGGACGTTTATGACGTCCGTGAAAAGCATTCAAAAACGCAACGGAGAAGAGCAGCCGTTTGAGATACAGAAGCTCCACGGATCCATTAAACGAGCCGCGGAAGAATCGGGAATGAGAGAAGAGGCGTTAGTGGCTCGCATTGTTTCGCAAGTCGTGAGTCGATTGACGCGTCAGTTTGATGGGCACAGCACGCCGACCTATGCGGATGTGCGTGAGTTCGTTTGTGTTACGTTGGTTGATTACAATCTTCCACATGTCGCCAAACGGTACGTCTCGTTCAAAGGACGATTGCAGCAAGAAGCGCGAGAAGAAGTGTATGGTCACGGGATTGTTGTCGGTCGATATTTTACCAAACCTGACGTTCACCCCTACGACGAGATTGAATGGGAAACACGTGATGCTTCCATCACGGATTCCAAGGGAAAGGTCGTGTTTGAACAAAAGGGTGTGGAGGTTCCAAAGACCTGGACACAAACCGCAACAAACATTGTTGTCTCAAAGTATTTTTTTGGAACCATTGGAAAAGAAGATCGTGAGTATTCCGTGAAGCAACTTGTTGGACGTGTCGCGAAAACCATCGCGAATTGGGGACGCAAGGACGGTTATTTTCAAACACAGGAAGACGCCCAGGCGTTTGATGACGAGCTTCATTACATTCTTGTGAATCAAATGGCGGCATTTAATTCTCCGGTCTGGTTTAATGTTGGAACTCCACGTCCACAACAGTGTTCCGCCTGTTTTATTAACTCCGTGCAGGATGACATGCGTTCCATCCTGAACCTTTGCGTCACAGAAGGAATGCTTTTCAAGGGTGGTTCTGGAACAGGTTCTAATCTTTCAAAAATTCGTTCACGGCATGAGTACTTGGGCGGTAGCAACGGAAAAGCCTCCGGTCCCGTTTCCTTCATGAAAGGACTCGATGCCTTTGCGGGGGTCATTAAGAGTGGAGGAAAGACTCGTCGTGCCGCAAAAATGGTTATCTTGGACATTGATCACCCGGATATCGATGAGTTCATCATGTGCAAAGTCAAGGAAGAAAAGAAAGCATGGGCTCTCATTGATGCCGGTTACGATTCTTCTATCGATGGTGATGCATATGCCAGCATCTATTTTCAAAATGCCAATAATTCTGTGCGTGTGACCGATGGCTTTATGTCGGCCGTCGAGAATGATGAACCATGGACGACTCATGCCGTGACCACAGGAGAACCCGTTCAGACGCGCAACGCACGCGAGCTCATGAACATGATGTCAGACGCGGCTTGGCAGTGTGGCGATCCGGGCATGCAGTACGATACCACCGTCAACCGTTGGCACACCTGCAAGAATACTGATCGTATCTATGCTTCAAATCCTTGCGTAACCGCTGACACGCTTATTTCAACTGATTCGGGCTACAGACGTATTGGAGAATTGGTTGGGAAAGATGCGCGTGTAATCGCAGCAGATGGAAAAAGTAGCCATGTGACACGTATCTTTCCAACTGGAATAAAACCGATTTTTGAACTTCGTACCAAGAGCGGTTATCAACTTAGATTAACGGAGGATCATAAAGTTTGGACCGCGAATCGCGGGGATGTTCCGGCATCTGAATTGCGAATCGGTGATCTTCTTGAACTCAAACAGCCTGGTTTTGGCAACGTTCATATTGAGGAAGTGGTTGCGGAAATGATTGGATTGACGGTTGGCGATGGATGTCTTACATCGGAGCAAGAGATAGCTTTCGTGAGTGGAGGAAGGGAGGAGCACGGTATGTTTCAATCCTTTAACACTCGAGTAAACGAGTACAAACAAGAAATGGCCACAGATCAGCGTAGTGCGCGATGGAGCTCTGTGGTAGATACACCAACTGGTGTGCGTATTGGAACAAGCAGTCGAGCTGTGGTCGAGCCGCTTAAGAGATATGCCTTGGTAGATCAAGGTTCCCTCAAAAAGCAGTTTAGAGATGCTATATTTGAGCTGGATAAGGAATCTCAGGCCGCTCTCTTGCGAGGGTTGTTTAGCGCTGACGGGACGGTTGCCAACTATGGCGAGAAATCGCAGTATGTTGGTTTGGATTCAGTCAGCGTATTACTTTTACGACAAGTTCAACTTCTTCTACTTGGTTTTGGTATTAAGGCTAAAGTATATGAGAATCGAAGACAAACATTTCAGACGATGATGCCAAATGGTCGAGGAGGCGTTGCTGAATATCCCGTTCAACAAATGCATTCGTTGCGTATCAGCCGTGATTCACGCATCGAGTTTGAGAGAGCTATAGGGTTTCTTTCAGGGAGTCCAAAACGAGCAAAGTTGCGTACAATGAATGAAGAAGTGGGAGCGTATACGGATTATTTTTACGATGAATTTGAGTCCTTAACCGAGGCGGGCATAGAAGAGGTATATGATTTGACGGAACCGCGTACAAGTCATTTTGTAGCAAACGGGCTTCTGATTCATAATTGTTCGGAGTACATGTTTTTGAACGACTCCGCGTGCAACCTTGCAAGCTTGAATCTCATGCGTTTCCGCAAACCCGATGAAAACGGTGTGACGATTTTTGATGTCGAGGCGTTTAAAAAAGCCAACGAGATCATTATCACAGCCATGGAGATTATTGTGAGTAACTGCGTGTACCCTACTCCGGCCATTGAGCAGAACTCACATGATTACCGACCACTGGGAATCGGGTACGCAAACCTGGGAGCGTTGTTGATGAGTCGAGGGTTGGCCTACGATTCGGATGAGGGACGAAATCTCGCCGCAGCGATTTCGAGTCTTCAGAGCGGACATTGTTACTACCAGTCTGCGAAGATCGCCGAGAAAATTGGTTCATTTGCTGGATACAAAACGAACGAGGAACCCTGCCTTGAAGTGATGCGCATGCATCGAGACGCAACCTATCAGATCACCCAGGAGGGAGTCCCTGCGGATTTGTTGACTGAGGCACGTAAGAGCTGGGATAACGTTGTGGAGCATGGAAGCAAGTTTGGTTTGCGCAACGCGCAGATTTCGGTCATCGCCCCAACCGGCACTATTTCTTTTCTCATGGACTGCGATACGACCGGTATCGAACCTGACATTGCGTTGGTGAAGTACAAGTGGCTTGTGGGAGGCGGTATGCTCAAGATCGTCAATCAAACTGTTCCGGAAGCGCTTACACGACTTGGATACAGTGATAGTGAACGCACGGATATCCTTGCGTATATCCAAGAGAAAGATACGATCGAGGGGGCACCACATCTGAAATCTGAACACCTTTGCGTATTCGACTGTGCGTTCAAAGCGGCGCAGGGAACACGCACCATTCATTACATGGGTCATGTGCACATGATGGCGGCGGTTCAGCCGTTTATCTCTGGCGCCATTTCCAAAACCGTGAACATGCCACACGAGGCAACCGTGAAAGAGATTGCGGATGTGTACATGACCGGATGGAAACTCGGGCTTAAAGCTATTGCGATTTATCGTGACGGATCCAAGCGTCAACAGGCGCTCACAACTTCAAAAGAAAGTGACGCCAAGAAACAAAATGAAGACAAAAAGGTGGAGGAGGTGGATAAGGTGGTAGAGGTGGTCAAGGTTGCGAACGATCAGAAATTGCGACGACGTCGACTTCCAGATGAGCGTCGCGCTATTACGCACAAGTTCGCGGTTGGAAATCATGAGGGTTACATCACGGTGGGACTCTATGATGACGGGACGCCTGGAGAATTGTTTTTGACCATGAGTAAAGAGGGTTCGGTGATTTCTGGACTCATGGACTCATTTGCCACGTCCATCTCGATCGGACTTCAGTACGGGGTGCCCCTGGAAGTGTTGGTCAACAAGTTCGTACACATGCGTTTTGAACCATCCGGCTACACGAACAATCCGCAGATTCGTATTGCCAAGTCCATAACCGATTACATCTTCCGTTGGCTCGCGCTGAAGTTTTTGCCACGTGAGAGCCAGCTGGCTGTCGGAATCAATGGGGGAGAGGAGATTGAGGAGGTAGCGAAGGTGGAAGAGGTGGCGGAGGTGGGTAAGGTGGAGACAGCAGAGAAGCAGCCAAACTTATTTGAAGCAAAGAAGACAGAGCCACTTGAGCTCCGCAGCGTGCATACACAGACATTCGACAATCAGTCCGATGCGCCTGCGTGTGACACCTGCGGCAGCATGATGGTGCGCAACGCCGCGTGCTACAAATGCCTCAATTGTGGAGCCACGAGTGGGTGCTCTTGATCTGTCAAAAAAAGAACCAGGTTTCCCCTGGTTCTTTTTTTGGAGAGTTGAAAAACCCACCGTCTCCGTTGGGGTGATGGTGGGCAGGCGATCGGATGACCGTCAGGAAGTTGGAGGAATGATCTCCCAGGTGCCGTCACCGATGGATCGGATGAGGCCGTTGGCTTGGAGGATTTCTCGCTTGCGTAGCGGTGGGATGTCCTTGGGGGGCGACTTCTTGAGGATGGCGAGGACCTCCTGCCAGGTAAGGGGTCGGTTCTTGATCCTGCGAGCTTCACTTAAGACGAGGACAGCCGCGGGGGTATTCTCTTCCCATTGTCGTCCGACCCCGATGCGGCCAGATGATTTTTTTTTTGGTCGGTACCGGTGACGTTCCCGGCGACCGGCCGATGTGGCAGAGCAGTCGATCACTCATGATTCCAAATCTCCGTGGAATTGAGGCCATGAAGCATACAAAAGAGAGAGAAAAAGATCAAGAGTTCTGATCTGCTATCATAGAGTTGTATGGAAAAGAAATTTGTCGCCAATAAGGCCGTGATCGTCAATCAACAAGGGAAGATTCTTCTTGTGCGTGACGCGGGGAAACTCGATCACACAGGGGCTGATGGGAAGTGGGATTTTCCTGGTGGTCGTATGGATACAGGAGAGACCTCACAGGAGGGTCTTTTGCGAGAATTGCAGGAAGAGCTTGGCTTCACGCCTAAGGATGTTCAAATCGATATGCCGATTCATGTGGGTCTTTGGGGAGTCGGTGGGGATACGCTCAATCATCCTATTGTCGGTATTTTTTACATCGTCCGTCTGATTGGCAATCCTGAGATCCGGCTTTCTGAGGAACACAACGAGTTCCAGTGGATTGATCCTCGGCAGGATCCTCCTGGCACAGATCCACTCCCTGGTATCGATGTGATAAACGCGTATCGCCAGCACGAGGGAATCGTCGTGGCAGCGGATGATGAGATTAAGGGACGTGAAGGATTTGGGTTGATTCAGCTTTTTACTGGAAATGGTAAGGGCAAGACGACCGCCGCGCTCGGGGAGATCATGCGTGCGGTGGGAGCGGGGAAGCGTGCGGCGATTATTTTTTTCGACAAGGGAGGGGAGCACTATATGGAGCGGGCGGTGCTCGAGAAACTCGGCGTGCCCTGGTTCGCGTTTGGACGCGATCGAATTGATCCTGTTACCGGCCGATTTGATTTCACGATAACCGATGAAGACCGTCGATTGGGTGCAGAGGGGTTAGCAAAGGCCGTGGTTTTGGTTGCATCAAATGAATATGACCTGTTGATTTTAGATGAAGTTAACTCCAGTACCGATCTTGGGATTGTCGATGAGCGTGAGGTTCTCACGCTTCTTGATCAGAAATCTGATCACATTGAGATCGTCCTCACAGGTCGGAATGCGCCACAGGCGTTCATTGATCGAGCGCATCTTGTGACGGACATGCGCCTGCGTAAGCACTATTTTTATTCAGGAGTGAAGGTCAGAAAGGGGTTAGATTATTGACAAAAGTCCTATTTTCTGCTAGACTGCCATGTTAGATTAATTCATTTTCTACGCTTTATGAAAATGATTTTTAGCATGGCACTCGCGATCATTATTGGTATGAGCGTCGCGGCTCCTTCTTTCGCAGCCACCACGCACAAGCTTGAGGATCTTGCCTTGTTTTTGGACACGACAACGGAAGTTCTCATCGAGGAAATCAATTCAGGTATGACCTGGAGTGAGATTGCTCAGACGCACGGGGTTGAAGCCAACGACCTACGCAATTATATGAATCAAGGGAGTAACTCAGCTTTTTCAAAGCTGATGAAGAATGAAGAATTCGCCAATGGCCTAGCGGAGCTCCTGGGCATTTCTACGGATCTTCTTCGACTTCTTATCTCTCAAGGATTTGGTCTGGAAGGTCTTTCCGAAGAGTTTGATGTTGAAATCGTTATTCTCAAGGGCTATGTGAAAGAAGCAATCGCTGCTTCAGGATTGACAAGCGACTCGACCACGATTCATAAAATTCCATCTGTCGCCCAGTATCTTCAATAAGTGATTCATCAAAAAAATCCAGGCTCTCGAGCCTGGATTTTTTTGTTCGACTTCTTGGGCTATCGGTTCCAGTCTGCTGTCGGGCTGGCGGGATTTGAACCCACGGCCTCTTCGTCCCGAACGAAGCGCGCTACCCCTGCGCTACAGCCCGACACCACACTGGAACATCGCTCTCCCGTCTCGTGAACTCAAAAACCGGAGCGCCTACAGCCTTTTCTCTTCATCGACAATGTTGGTCGGGCCAGTGGGATTTGAACCCACGGCCTCTTGCACCCCATGCAAGCGCGCTGCCCCTGCGCTATGGCCCGATAACGAGAAAATAATACGCGATCTTGGTATACTCGTCTATATGATTTGGCAGATTTTATTTGTCATCATCCTCGTCCTACTCGGGAGTGCCGCCTATGCCGGTATTCAGGGCGCACCGTGGGTGCCGACGTGGAAGCGGGATATGAAGCGAGTGGGGGGACTGTTAGGGCTACAGCCGGGCGAGAAGTTTGTGGAGCTTGGATGTGGGAACGCACGGGTGTGTCGACACCTCAAGCAGCAACAGCCACAGGCCGACGTGACAGGCGTGGAGCTCTCGATCCTCCAGTACGGTGTGGGCTGGCTGCAGAATCGGCTGGCTGGTTCAGGCGTTAAGATGAAACTGGAGAACGCGTTCAAGCATGATCTCTCAGAGTACGACGCGCTCTATGTGTTCCTTATGCCTGAGACCTATCAAAAAATCCGCCCGAAGTTCGAGGCAGAATTGAAACCCGGCGCCCGGGTGGTCTCCTACGTCTGGCCGATCCCAGATTGGGAGGTGATGAAGATCGATGAACTCGAGGGAGCGCCGAAATTGTATTACTACGAGCGATAGAAAAAGAGCTCAGGATTTGAGCTCTTTTTCTTTTCTTCTTTTGAGGGCGCCGATGATGCCGCTAGGGAGGGTTTGTGTGAGGATGTCGATAACCTTGTCGAAAGAAAGCCTGGTGGGAGGAATTTGTCCCGGGTCGATGCCACCGTTTTGCAGGGTGTTCGCGGCGTCGTCGTAGTACCACATCGGAACTTCTTCGATTTTGCCGGTTGATTGTAGTTTTGTTTTATCAAGCGAGAGGGGAGTGCCCAGAGCTATCGCTTCTTCGACGCGCAGTCTCTCGATCACTGGCCGCAAGTCGATTGATCGCTCTTGTCGAGTGATGACGTTCGTGTGTCCCGTGGGTGCGCGCTGGACAACCAAGTCCATGCGCTTCACGGCTTTGAGCCAGCCAGCCATGCCGATATCGTCACACTCGACTGCCGCCGCACTGATCTCTGCCGCTCCCTGTTTCATTTTCCAGCGTCGCGTTTTTCCAGCGTCCTCAAGCTCCGCGTAGAGTTTGGGAAGGCCCTCTGCGCGATGACGCTGCTCATCCACGTGGTGCTCAATCAGTGGCAGGATGAGTTCGACGATTTGTTGCGGTGTTTCTTTGAGTTCACGGTTGAGATTGCTGATGACCCCACTCAACCCAAACGCGCGGTCGAGACTATCCTCACTGATCGTGCCCTTGCCCTCCAAGTCATCGCGCTTGGCCCACTGAAGGAGTTTCTCAAGATATTTTTCCTTATCGATGCCTAGATACCTTGCAATGATCGTGGCCGCACAGTCCTGGCGCTTTCCACTTTCGGTGTTGGTGCGGTGGTGATCGAACATGCCGCCCAGGTCGACGAGCAACATTCCTTCGGCTTCTGTTTCCTCGGGCGTCTTGCCCTCTGGCGCCTTGCTCATGAACGCAATTTTCGCTTCCTTCACACCTGGGAATGCTTCTTCACCAAACGCCTTCAACAGATAAATACTCACGAGGGTGTCCACTTGAACTTTTGGAAAAATGGCGATGGTGTGGACAGGTAGAGCCGCTATCGGCTCCTTGTACCCCTCGGGGAGAAATGTCTGTTTCTCTGTTGACCAGAAAAAGCGTTGAAACTCCTCGCCGGCTTTGCCCACAAAAATAAGGTGGCCTTCGACGGAGAATGGCTGTGGCAGAGGTGCCTGCGGGGCCTTGTTGTGATCAAACGGATCCTTGCCGCCGACGCTCAGGTGAAGATTGGTCGTCGTGCTTGTCTGGCTCACACCATCGATCTCACTGATTCTGGACTTGAGAAAACGCGCCTCGCTGGCTGAATCCTCGCTTGGCGAGAAGTACACATAGTGGCCGTCGTCTGTGGCGATGGAGCCGTAACGATCGAATTTGATTTTTGATGTCGTGAGCGGTTTGGCAAAATCTTTCTCGCCAGATCGAACAAATTCGTTCACGTCTTCAAGCTTCACTTCAGGAAAATACCCGACGGTGATGTGGTGTTCTTCCTGCGCGAGGCGCTTCTTCACACCCTGCTTACGCACAAGCGCAACAATGGGCTGAGATTCAACATCCTTGTAGGGAGCGTCGTATCCAAGCCACGCGGTTTGGAATTTTTGTGGTGAGCTTTCCATAATCAGATGAATTTTAGCATACTCGGAGCGACCTCCCCTAGCCCCTCCTTCTCAAGGAGGGGTAAACGCGTTCTCCTCCCCTTCACAAGGGGAGGCCGGGAGGGGTCTCTTGAACAAAAAGAAGAGCCCCGAACGAAGTCGAGTCTCCTCCCGTGTGATGTGACATCACTCGGGGACTCTTCTTCGCAGCGGGGCTGCGTGGTCGGTCAGCGGACCGTGATCACCTGCCAGGGCTGACCCTGGCGCTCGACCACGAAGTCGGTCGCCTCGTCGAAGTCCTGGGGGAGGATCTTGACGCGGTCCTTGCCCTGGCCGACCTTGGGCGGGCGGACGATGGAGACCGTTACCGTCGGCGTCGTGCCCTCGGGGAGGGGCAGGACGTTGACGTACAAGTACTCGCTGACCTCGTCGCCGCCGTCGACGTGCTGGGTGACCTGGTTGGACTTGACCTCGATGGCTCCCACGATCGGGGAGCGGGTCTTGGGCGGGGTGACGCCCTTGAGCCAGATCTCCACGCCGTTGACCTTCGAGCGGTACATCTCCGGCCGGCCGTCGCGCGCCGGCTTGTGGGTCCAGGGCTCGAGTTCCCCCTCGAAGGAAACGGTACCGACGACGGTGGCGAGCAAGCCCTTGCGCTTGGTCATGTTGTGACCTTCGGCGTGGCCGTGGGTGCGGACGGTGGTGGTTTCGGATTCGGTGCTGGGCATCGGATTCTCCTGGTTGAGGTTGTGCCACCCGCAGGTTGAGACACTGCAGGAAGCAGCGGGGTGGTAGTGAGTTTTGTGCCGCAATGACACCAAAATCACTATCACCCGCCACTTTCAGCAGATGAATAAGATATCATAAACAAAGGCTTTTGTCAAGAATCCCCAATGGCGGGGGTTTACATCAAAACAAGCGCGTGTTTTAATCCTTTGCGATATAACCTTTTTGGAGGAACTATGAACATCAAACTTCTTTTTAAGCTCGGGCTCGGCGATATCGTGAGCAACTATAACAAACC
>JACQSF010000032.1 GCA_016206085.1 Candidatus Uhrbacteria bacterium | reverse complement strand
ACGGTACAAACCACTCAGTCGCAAAAAGTCGTCACATTGTTCTTGAGTCATAGGGATTGCTCCCCCTCTTGAGGCTTATCCCATTATATCCACATGACATCTTGCTGAATAAATAAGGGACATTCTGGCTGAATGACGACACAGAATGATTGACTTTTTTTCAAAACAAGGTATCCTGCCTGGTCGGTTTACTCACATAACCGTCACGGAGGAAACGTGAATCCCCTTTTCAGGCTTTACCAGACGCTGGTGGATCGGCTCTGTGGCGAACCAGGAAGTCCATCCCCCGCCGAAATCCTCGCAGCCCTCATCGAGGAGCTTCGTCAGGCAACCCTGCAAGTAGACGACGACGCTGTCTGCTACGTGGTGACCTGCCGCGTATGGAGCGGCACCATCGCTCAGCTGACACACGACGTCGATGATCCGGGTTTCGTTATTCGGGTCAGCCATCCCACCAAGGGCTTGCGTGTGTATGACTTATGCGCAAGTGCTCAGCGCAAGAACTGCGACATGGCAACGGCCGTGCGCATCTTCGAACCCTGGCAATTTCTGGCCGAGGATCCCACCACAACCCTGGCCAGGCGAGCTCAGCTCTTGGAGAGTATGCTGGTTGGTCTCATCCAACAGAAGCTCACCAGGTACCACTAACAGAACGGTCACGCCGTTCTTTTCTTTTTCCAATCGCAAAAAACCGGTACACTGGAAGCACTATGCCTCCACAACCAAATCACATGACGATAGAAAAATGGTTCTTTCTCCTGGTCACCGCCCTTGTGCTTTATCTTTTTTGGCAGATCCTCGAACCGTTTATATTAGTCATTGTCATCGCGACTGTAGTGACGGTTATTCTTTCCCCTATCGATAAACATCTCAAAAAATTTCTCAAACGGCCACGACTATGTGCCGCGATTCTTTCTATCACGACGTTCTTCCTTATCTTTATTCCGATCCTGACCGTGCTCTTCCTCATGGGAACACAGGCTTCCGACTTGATCCGTACCGCCGCCAGTGACACCGCGTGGCTGGATGAACTCAAATCCGCTGCAACGCCGATTATTCAAACACTTCCCAATCCTGTGCAAAATGAAATCGTCGCTGTCGACCTCGCAGCGATCGGGAAGTCCGTGGCAACCTGGGCATTCCAAAATGTGGGAAATGTATTTTCCTCCTCCACTCAGCTTATCCTCAATACCTTTATCTTCTTTCTGTGTCTGTACTATCTCTTGGTCAATCGCGAACATCTTTACAACGAGGCCCTCGCGCTCTCTCCGCTTGAAAATGAAACAGACAAAATGCTCCTCAAACGGATTGTGAACACCATCCGCGGCGTGGTCTTTGGTGTGCTTTTGGTCGCGCTCATCCAGGGTGTCATCGCCGGCATCGGCATGACGATCTTTGGCGTCCCTGGCAGTCTTATTTGGGGGGCGCTCACCGCCGTTGCTGGCCTGGTTCCCCTTCTTGGCACGGCCGTTGTGCTCATCCCAGCCATCTTGTACCTCTTCTTTACCGGATCAACAATCGCGGCGCTGGGGCTTTTCATTTGGTCGCTTATTTTTGTCTCGACGATCGATAACCTGATTGGCCCCTCTCTCATCGGTGGCCGCGCACATTTGCATTCTTTCTTGGTTCTGATATCAGTTTTGGGCGGCTTGACCGCATTCGGCTCTGTAGGAGCTATTGCGGGACCTACAATTCTCGCCGCACTTCTTGGACTGCTGGAACTCTACAAATCAGGAATTCTATCCGCAGGAAAAATACATACCCATCTGTAACAAAACTTTTCATACACCCCCCAATCACCGGGGGTGTTTTATTTGACAAGGAATAGTGCGCAACGTATAGTCTAATTAGTGTTAGTTTTACACATAGTGGGGACGATGTCTAGGAACGTAAATTCATTGACAGACCCCACGAAACGTGATACATAAACACGCCGTATTCCTTTGTGGATTTAGCCAAAACTTCGTAAAACGGGAGTACGCCCGTCCTTTACAACTGAACTCAAAAGGGAACCCTCATGATCATCACAAGTCCCACAGGGACCGAGTACATGGTTGGTGATCTGGTCGGTCAGACTGCTACCTACCGGCTCTACCTGTGCACACAGGTGGGGACGGGACGGCAGTGTCTCCTCCAGGTTGCGAAAGAGACTACCCACAACGGTGACCTCGACCGCACGGCCTACATCCTGCGCGAGCTCCGGGCGAAAGCCGATGAGCTCGAACGGCAGTACGAATCGCGACGCAGATTCCCAGATGAACGTCTCAACTATCACTTCGGCTTCCCCGAAGCGGTGGAGAGTTTCGTTGTGAAGGAACAGGGTGGGCGTCGGATCAACGTCCTGGTCTTCCCGTGCGTCGACAACGTGATCCAGCTCGTGCCGCTCTACAACATCATCTACAAGGATCACAAGCGCGTTAACACGCGAACGAGCGCGTGGATCATGGGGAAGATTCTCAAGATCCTCGTGTTCGCACATGACCAGGAATTCCAGGTCAACAACCTCGAACCAAGCAACATCTTGATCGAGCCCGACCTGCACTTCGTGGTGGTCTTTGACTGGTCAGACGCCCGATCCTCCCCACACGGAATGGAAGCGGACTTGACCCGCGCCGACATCATGAAGGCAGCTCACGCGGTCATCACCCTCTTGGGTGGCGATGCGACAATGCGGAGCTTCCCGGAAGATGGCGTGGAGAACGCAAGCGTCTACCTCGACCATCTCCTTCAGTTAGCTGCTGGAAGGCAGTCCAGTGCGGCCCACGCGCACAAGGAGTTCTACCAACTCCTGAAAAACTCACTCCACTGGAAGGGCTTCCACCCTTTCACGACCCTCAACAGATAAGGAGCAAAAGAAAACAATGGGACGTGGAACCTACAGCAATGCCGTGCACAGGGACGAAGTCAAGAAGGCAACTCGCGGTGGCACCCAGAGTGCCACGACCGGCGCGGAAGAACAGGCACGACTCGGAGGCGGACTGGATCCGCTCGTCAATCCCAAGGGGCTCCTTCATCTGGGTCCCGTCAGGATGAGCCTGCCACGCTTCGAGCTGCAGCCCTCGGGACTGTGGATGCTGACCATCGGGATGCCGATGGCGGTGGAGCTTCTGCTGGACACCACCGGCAGCATGGGCGACAACGTGGACATGGCCCTTGGGGTCCTGCCCGAGACCTACGCCATGCTCGCCGGAGGCGACGATCCGGTTCTTGGCCGCTACGACACCCAGATCGCCAACGCGGTCTTCGGAGACGTAAAGGATCTCGAGTATAGTCCCAACAAGGCCGTCCTGTGCCGGTCACAGTTCGAGATGGCCGGGAAGATCACACAGCAACTCACCCTCATGGTTCCCAGCCGCATGGGATGCGGGAACGGCAAGGAAGATCCCCAGTACGGGATCTTCGGCGCCGCCTACCTCACCGCATCCAGGATCAACGCCTATGGGCTCAAGACCTACCACTTCACCGTGAGCGACGAACCTGTCGCCCCTGGGATCGACCTGGAATGGCTCAAGCGCATCTTCGGCGAGACCGTCCTAGACGCTGTTGAGAAGAACGGACACCCGATGTCCGCCCAACATCTCCCCGACACCGCGCAGGCGGTACGTGACCTGCAGATGCGGGCTCACGCCTTCTTCCTGCAGGTAGGCGACCGTGCCGATGTCACCCGCCAGTGGCACGAGCTCTATGGGGCAGACCACTGCATCATGCTTCCGGATGGCACCGGATCCCTGCACCTGGTCGAGGCGTTGGTGATCGGGCTGACCGAGGGCGTCCTGGAGCTCAGCGACGCCAAGGGCTACCTTGTGAAGCATGGCGCCGACCGAAGCATGGCCCAGAAGATCGTCCGTGCCGTGTCCGGCATCCCGCTGGGCGCGCAAACGCAGGCCGACAACTTCACCCGCCTTCCCAAGGCCGGCGACCTGTTCCGCCAGAAGACCGATCTGTGGCCGCTGAGCCCTGACGAGCTCTCCGAGCTCGCCTCCGAGGGGACGCCGAAGGAGCCGGAGACTCCCAAAATCAACTGGCTCTGACAGAGCCCATAACCAAACCCACCGTTCCCCATGGATCTAGGAGGTATACGATGAAGAAAGCCTACATCGTCACCGACCTGGGACCTGGGGACGGTGGCAAGGGTGGAGTCGTCCACCGCCTCGCGAGCCTGATGCACGCCCATACGATCGTGAAGGTCGGGGGCGCACAAGGCAGTCACGGGGTTCGCACCTCCAGAGGCCAGGCATTCGCCTTCAGCCAATGGGGGTGCGGCACCCTGGAAGGAATTCACACACACATCTCACCTCGCTTCGTCGTGAGTCCGGAAGGACTTCTCAACGAAGGCCAGGCCATCAGATATGGTACAGACGTATACGACCCGTTTGATCTTCTCACCGTTGACGAACGGGCCCTATGTGCCACGCCCTACCACGGGATCGCCTCGCGCCTGAAAGAACTGGCGCGCTGCAACAACCCACGTGGAACCATCGGCACAGGCGTGGGCGAGACCTACCGGTACTCGCAACGCATCCCCGAGCTTTCCATCTTCGCTCGCGACCTGTCGCGTGCGGATCTGGCAGAACGGCTTGCCGCAGTGCGGGATGAGGTCATCGGTGACCTGTCTCCCATCATGGAAGGACCGTTTCTTGATTCCGACCGCGAAGCGGCCGGGGAAGAGATCGCAAATCTACGTGATGACAACTTCCTCGAGTACGTCGTAAGACGATTCCAGGAAGTCGCAAGGCTCGCCAAGATCGTCGATGCGCAGTACCTTGAGCGAGAGATCCTCGCGCCAGACGGCATCGTCGTCGTGGAGAGTTCACACGGGATCCTCACGGATTCCTTCAGCGGATTCCATCCTCACACCAGTGCCATTCGCACGTTGCCTCGGTTCGCCGAAGGCATGCTGCGCGACGCTGGCTACGACGGACAGGTCGTCCACCTGGGCGTTCACCGCGCCTATACGATCCGACATGGGGCAGGTCCCATGCCCACCGCCGACCCGATGATGGGTGAGCGCCTGCTCCCAGGTTCTCACAAGGAAAACAACCGGTGGCAAGGAGAGGTCCGCGTGGGATCGCTTGACCTTCCGCTTGTGCGCTACGCGCTTGCGGCAAGTCAGGGGACGTACAACGGCCTGGCTATCACCTGGTTCGATCAACTCGTCCAAAACGGCGAGTGGAACATCTGCAACCGGTACAAGTCCGGTGCAGAGGATCCCAGCTACTTTACTCCCCAAGGCGAACTCAAGATCCGCCAAGGAGAGGACAAGAACCAGTTGTCGTACCTGGAAGCGCTTGGGGCTCAGGTAGCACGCTGTGTGCCAGAAGTCGAAACGATTCGCGTCCCACAGGACCAGAACCCTGACCAGCTCTTCGGTCTGGTCGCCGCCGTGTTGAACGAGCGGCTAGGGGTACCGGTGAGAATGATCTCCCTGGGCCCCACCGAAGTGGACAAGCATCTCAAGTGAAAGAAAAGAAAGGAGAATCCGTCATGTCCGAACCCTCCCCCGTCGCCGCGCGTCTCAACGAGCTCGGCGTCCCCGACGACATCGCCCAGAAGATCGAGAGCGAGCTGGGCGCCACCACGGTCGAGGACCTCGCGGGTCTCACCGAGACCGACCTCACCGGCGTGGGCATGAAGCCCATCCCGGCGCGCAAGCTCGTCGCCGCGCTCAAGCCCGCCACCCCGACCCCCGCAGTCGAGGCACCGACCGTCAACGCGGTGTCCTTCGACTCCGTGCTCCCGGCCGTCCCCACGGACGAGTCATGGCTCGCGAGTCTCAAGGCCGGCGGCATCCTCAAGGTCGAACGTTCCACGGTCATCGCGGCCGTCCGCGCCGCGCTCGCGCACCGCGCCGGCCTCTACTCGGTTCCGGAGCGGCTCGTGGAGCTCATGGAGCGCTTCGCCGACGAGAGCGAGGAGCAGGTGGACACGGAGTTCTACAAGCTCCGCAAGCTCCTGACCCGTCGCACCTACGGCGAGATCTTCGAGGCCATCGAAGGGCTCGACGGTACCTTCGTCACCGACGCCCGCAAGCGTCAGCTCCTCTCCCGCATCGACGACCGGCTGTGGCCCACGATCATCGGCTTCCACGATGCGGTCGTGGGCTGGCAGCAGGCCTGGATGCAGGGTGCCGCCAACCCCGCCCTGATGATGAACGCAGTGCTGGCGGCCTCCGGCGGCGGCATGGCCATGCCGCCGGGCCTCTTGCAGCCGCCCGACACAGGCACCCTGAAGGACAGCGCCGACGCGTTCAACGACGCGGTCAACCGAGTCTTCGCGGGGACCGGCGTGCAGATCGCCTCCGCGCTCGCCTACGAAGCGACCCGCATCCGCGAGACGCTCCAGAATCCGCGGCTGCCCGCCCTCACCGGCACGGCCAACCGCGACATGATGCTCAAGCAGCTCGGCGTGGCTGTCTCTCCGACCTATCCGCGCTTGGAGAACAACCTCGTGCGCTACGCGCTGGGCATCATGCAGGCCAAGGATGTCGTCGCCGGCCGCGAGGAGCTCGAGTACTTCACCGCGCTCTTCATGCTGGGCTCCCAGATCCCCTGGAGCGAGCTGAGTGGCAGCGCCCGCGGCGGCGTGACCGGCATCGGCGGCACGGCGCGCGACGGTCGCCGCGCGGCCGTCTGATCCCACACACGGCCAGCCCTCACTGGCAACGCAAAGCCCGAACGATCCTAGATCGCTCGGGCTATTTATTTTGTCAGAAATTATTCTGACCGATCTAACTTAGGTAGAAACACCCTACTTGCGTACAGCTTTGTCGCCATTTGGCGATAACCGGAGTCCCAGAACATGCTCTTCCCATCAATCGAATCCGCGTGCGGCGTATTCATGCCACCGTACGAAGGATAAAATTTTTCGTATCCTTTGTGCATGAGACGATACTGAAGCGTGTCACGTTCAAGCTCCTCAAGATACAGAGCTCGAACATCGCGATTGTAGAGCGTCTTCTTGTCATCGTAGAAATAAGGAACAAGAAGTTTTGTGCGCAGCTCCGCAACCGCCTTTGCGTCCCCTTCCCATGCCGCACCAAACAACACATACGTCCAAATACGTTCTGCGATCTTTGGATCATACTCCTCAAAATCACGAACTCTCAGTTCTCCCCCTTCCTCTTTCGTCCAAAATTCCGCGACTTCCCCTCCGATCTTTTCATGACTGAAGTGTTGTGCAAGAAGGGCACGCATCACTTCTTTCTGTTTTGAATCCACATCTGGTCGCACAAATACAGCCACGTCGATATCCGAATTTTCGGAACCATATCCCTTGAGCCGCGATCCATAGAGAAGAACAACCGGATACATAAATTTCGAAAGCTGTGAATCTCGCTCAACAGCCTCCACAATCCTTCTCACCTCAGCCACCTCTGGTTGGAGGTGTTTGAGATTTTCTGAAAATGGTCCTGCCAGGGCAGGAATAACCAGCCCCTGAGCCTGGAGCTCTGTATCACTCACTATTCCCAGTCCATGAAGTCGGTAAAAAGTTTTCGCGAGAGCCTCGCGCACCTGGGAATCCCGACTCTGCCAAAGTGACTCAAGCGTTTCTCGGTGTGTGGCATACAACCCTTGCGCCTGAGCTTGATCCTCACGAGCTTTTGCTTCAACAGCTTTTCGCACCCCTTCCACGAATGCCTGACTCACCTGTGCACTCGCTTCAGGGAAAACGAACGTCCTGCCCGTTTCACAATCCAATATACCCGCTTCAAGAACCCTCTGAATGGTTTCACTCGCTGATTCTATGGCTTTTCGTTTTTTGTCTTGCTTCAACCAGGCTTCACGCTTCTTGGTGATATCGCCATAATCTGCTGAGTCGATCCGTCTGAAGTCGCTGTCCAGTTGCGATTCAATCGAGATGCGCGTGACCTCGCTTCCCTCAGGTGTCTCTTTCACTCCTCCACGGTCGCCCTCGAGAAACCCCATGTCTCTCAACACAGGAAGTGTGTCAACGATGCTATTGCGAAGAACATCATCGTCTGTCTCATCCATCCGACGAAGCACCTCTTCCACCGTCAAGAAGCCCACCTCCACAAGTTTTGGAATAAGATGCGCGGCTTTCACGACACGGGGCAAGTCGGTCTCACGCTTCTCAACCTCCATCACATCGCCATCCACAAAATTTGCCCGTACGTCATGCGTAGAAAGAAGTTTCTCCCACGCAGACAGGTACGTCTGTTTGAAGAACTCAGGAGCCCCTGACAAAAATTCAAACGGAAGGTATAAGAGCACGCGCTGATATTCAGAACCGTCTTCCAGGAGTGTGTTCAAGGAGGCGTACAGGTCAGCGACTTGAGCTTGGGTAAGATCCCCTGAGGCAACCGCCTGTTCCAAAGACATATCAGGTCTTAGAAGACATGAGAGAACGACATCTAAACGTCTCACAAGTTCTTGGCGAGCTTCAAGCTGTCGTAAAAATTCCTTATTTTGTGCAATCTCTTGTGGCCAGATTTCCTGCGCGTGTTCAGAGTCAAGTAAAAGCTCCGACGCGGGAAAAACTGAAATGACTTCTCTTCGTTTTTCTTCTGGGTGCTCTGCATGAGGTATTTCATCTTGTGTCATACCCCAACATCATGGCAGAAGCTGATAAAAATCAAAAGAGCCCATGTGGGCTCGAGGTTTAAGGCGTGACGGTGGTTCCATCAAAGGTGAACGATACAACCCTCCCCACCGTCTGGCATCCATCACTGGTGTTGACGGTTGTGCACAGATTGTCTGGCCAGTCCAGGCAGTAAACGGACAGATCCGAAGGGATCCAGTCCGAGCAATCCCTGGTGTCAACGATACTCGCGCCATCCGTTCCATAGGAGGAGACGGCGCGTGCACTCTGGTTTCCCGTTGTCCTTGGGTAAACGGGACAGACCTCGAATGTCTCCCCACCCCAGTCCACGGTTTCCAGCGTGTTCGCGTCGGCGAGCGACAGCGTCGTGAAGTCGTCGATCTGCTGAATGCAGTCGATGTTGTCCCAGGGATCCGCCCACACCATGTCAGCGCGGATGCAAACGGTTTCATTGAAGCCGTCACCGTCTACGTCGCAGATGAAGAGATAATCCACACCATCGGGAATGCGGTCACTGTCCTCATCCGCACACTGACTGTCATCCTCATCTATGTGACCGTCACAGTCATTGTCCAGTCCGTCCTGGCAGTAGATCAAACCGGATCCTGGTATCGCGATGTTGTAGTAGACCTCGTAGGCTCCTGGGTTCACATTCGGGTCGTTGTCGTCGCAGTCCTCGTCGGCCGTATACCCGTCCTGATCCGCGTCCACAGGAACCGTCGTCTCCACGGCAGAATCTGAATCAGAACCGGAATCCGTGTCCGAGTCGGAGTCTCCCGAGTCGTTCGTGTCGTCAACGTCGCAATCGTTGTCAATCTCTCCGTCGCAATCGTTGTCGCGACCGTCACAGACTTCATCTTGGGGGGTACACGAAGGGTAAGTGTCCCCCGTCTCCTGGATGGAATCCTCAACTTCCTGAGACTTCGAGAAACACCCAACAAAAGTGCCAATGAGTAAGAACACGATGTGATGCACACGTCCTCCAGCGATTTAACCTGTCAGAAAATCGGGAATACGTCAATCCCCCCGTTCGTGAACGGGGGGATCAACCCATCTCTCTTTTGGGAAAGAACACGTTCCACCGTCTCCACGATCACTTGCGTTTGCGGATCGATCTCGACATTTACTGAATCACCAACCTGCTTGGTTCCAAATCGAGTGAGTCGCAAGGTCTCAGGAATGAAGTGAACCTTGAATGTCCCAGCCTTGGCGTCCGCGTCTACAACGGTCAGGCTTGCGCCGTCCAAACCGATAAAGCCTTTCGAAAAAACGAACCGCATCCATGCAGGATCAACCTTGAATGTCATGGACTTGTTATTCTCGCTTTGACTCATGTCGATAATCTCCGCCATCGTTGATACATGACCGCTCATTGGGTGCCCGCCTATTTCATCGCCCATCTTGGCGGAGCGTTCAATGTTCACAAGGTCGCCTTGTCTCAAGTGACCAATCGTCGACTTTGAGAGTGTCTCCTGCATCGCATCAAAGCTCACGCGCTGACCGTCGATTTTGGTCACGGTGAAGCACGTCCCGTCAATCGACACACTCGCTCCGAGTTGAAGACCAGGAAGCAATCGTTCGAGAAACTCAACAACAAAGGATTTGAGTCCTGGCTTGTCGATCATCTCGACGACGGGACAGAGCGCTTGAATAATGCCTGTATACATAGAATCAAAATAGGATGACATACTTTTCACGATCGTGAATCGTATGTTCTGAATATAGCATGACGCAAACAGGTCTGTAATGCCAAATCTGTTATACTAATTGTATATGCCTCAAGAACGTCGTGGCGGATCTCCGCCAGAAGCTATGCGTGAAAATCAACCTAAAGCTGTCGAGTTTGATTGGGAACGGGGGTCGATTCCCGAGTCGGATGTTCGCTTTATGACGAGTCGTGGAGGTGGTCCTGGTGGGCAGGGTGTGAACACGACGGACTCGCGCGTTGAGATGCGGTGGACGATCGGCGACTCGCGACATCTTTCGACGGAGCAAAAAATGGCGCTTCGTGTGTACGCCCAACAAGAGGCGCGCAAGAGAATCCTCGAGGAAAGCGACGAACTAAAATTTGTGTGTGTCTCTGAGCGCTCTCAACTCCAGAACAAACGAGACTGCCTGAACAGACTCAACGCATTCCTGCGCGAAGCCCTCACCCCAGAAGAAAAACGCATCGCCACGAAAAAATCCAAAGGCGTGAAGGCAAAAGAGCAACGAATGAAAGAAGTCGATAAGCGTCGCAAAGCTGGGCGAGGGCGCGTCACAAGCTGGGAATAGATGAGGTATACTATACGCATATGACCGCATTTCTTCTCACCTCAATTATCTTCTTCTGTATCTGGCTCGCACTTTTTCTGTTCTCAAACGAGACGCGCCGTGAGCAACTCATCATGAGTATCGCAGGTCTCGTGCTCTCCCCAGGGATTCTTCTCATCGCTTCTTATGACTTCCGTCAAATTATTTCTGATGAAGTTGCGGTGATTGGCATTGAGGACTTCTTGTTTGCCTTCTCCTTCTTTGGAGTTGCCGCCGTCATCTATCAGGTTCTCATAGGCAAACACGCGCACAAACTTCGTGGTAGCCGATACGAGATCAAACATCTCGGCCACTGGGTCGGACATTTGCTGCTGATCCTTGGACTCTGGGCCTTTGCCGCGCTTTTGCTTATTGAAGTTTTTGCCATCTCAAGCATCCAAGGTCTGATCGTGGGGGGACTCCTCGTGGGCATGTATGTTATCGCCGATCGCCACGATCTGACGATGAACGCTCTGCTCTCTGGGCTCTTCATGGCCGCTTTGATATTCATTGTCGAACAGATTTTCTTCGTGCGTCTGTTCCCCATTGACGCCGCATCGTTCTGGCAGTTCGACGCGCTCTCCGGATTCATCATCGGCGGTATCCCACTGGAAGAACTCATGTGGGCTGCGGTCGTCGGATTCACGATTGGCCCGCTGTACGAATACTTGAGACGGTATCAGGTGAAATGAGGTACACTAAAGGCGTTATGAACGAGATCGACCACTCCCTCAACGTCTCTGATTGGCTTTCGCAAACGGAAGGTAAGCTTTCGGTTGATGTTGTTGAAACCCGTGACGAAATTGTAGTCCGCTCGGCGATTGCGGGAGTACAGACTCAAGACCTCGATATCACGCTCTCTGACGATACCCTCACCATCCGCGGCAACCGCACACATGAATGCGAGGAACACCGAAGTGACCAAATCCATGTCCAGGAGTGTCATTGGGGTTCGTTCTCCCGCACCATCATCCTCCCTTGCGCAGTGGATTCTGACTCCGTTGATGCAACCCTCAGACGTGGCATCTTGACGATCCGCATGAAAAAGGGAGAAATGGACAAACGGATCCCGATTCTTGAACTCGACGATCTTTAATCACACACGGTATGGACCACAACTTGCTGAATGGAAAAAGCCACCTCTCGAATTTTTCTTCGGGAGGTTTTTGGATGGTGAAGGTGCTTTTGCTGGCAAGCCTCGTCGGCATCGCCATTTTCTGTACAGGTGTCTACGTGTGGGCGCAGGAATACGAAGGTCGTCTCCCGCCACGAACGCAGATTGACGGACTGGCCGTGGGTGGCATGGATCCAGAAACTGTTCAGCGCGCGCTCCAAGAGCGCATCGATACGATCCTCACAAATGGAATTGTGATCATTGTGGATGGACAGACTCGAACCCTGAGCCTCGTCACGATTTCCTCGGGTGACCTTGCAGAAGATGTTGACTTTGCTTTGGAAGAAACACTCGATCGCCTCATGCAAGTCCATCAAGAAAACTCTTTCGTGAATGCGGCTAGAATGTTCCTGTCGCTCATTTCACCCAGAGCCGTCACGATCCCTGTTGCTCTCCAAGAAAACCGTATTCAATCAAACGTGCTCGCGCTCTTCCCTGAGGCAGAAATCCTTTCTCAAAACGCAATGTTTAGCATCTCGTGGAACACCGAAAAGGACATGTGGTCCCTTGTGGTTATTGAGGGAAGCGCCGGAAAAGAATTTCAATGGGATTCCTTCTTTACAATGCTCACCCAGAATCTCACGCAACTGATTCCTCAGTCGATTGAACTGGATCTTATCGAAAAAGTACCAACAACATTCTCTGAAGAAGAAACACATGAACTCATAAGCAAAGCAGCGACCGCTCTGCAGGCTGCTCCGTACGAAATCACCTACGAAGACGAGACATGGGAGCTGACCGGAGATGAACTCGCCCTCATGCTGGCTCCAGACGATACCGTGCGTCTCACGCTTCTGGATGAACCTCTCGCCGCCTGGGTCTCCTCCATCACGCAAGAAGTAAACCAGACAGCCCGTGACGCACGCCTCACCGTGGAGAACGGTCGTGTCGTTGATTTTGTGGAAAGTCTGGAAGGACGAACACTTGATGAAGAGCGGCTCAAAAAAGACCTTCTTGCGATGATGGCCGTTGTTCAAGAAGAACCGCTTGGATCTATCGAACTGGTTGTGGATGTGACTCAACCAGCCATCACTACCGGTGATGTGAACAATCTTGGAATCGATGAGGTGTTGGGCGTTGGAACTTCAAGCTACAAAGGGAGTCCCACGAACCGCCGCGGAAATATTCAAAACGGCGTGGATCTCTTAAACGGACTCTTGATCCCGCCAGGAGAAACATTCTCCCTTCTTGCTGCTCTCTCTCCATTCACGTATGAGAATGGCTATCTTCCAGAGCTCGTAATCAAGGGGGACAAGATAACTCCTGAAGTTGGTGGAGGTCTTTGTCAGATTGGAACCACCACGTTTCGTGCGACCATGAACTCGGGGCTTCCGGTCGTCGAACGTCAAAATCACTCGCTCGTCGTTTCCTATTATAACGACCCTTCAAACGGAAACCCCGGAACTGATGCGACGATCTACGAACCCGCGCCTGACTTTAAATTTACCAACGATACAGAACATTACATCCTCTTCCAAGCGGAAAATCTCACGGACACGCAGGAGTTACGTTTCACGTTCTGGGGAACAAACGATGGTCGTGAGGGATCGTATTCCCCGCCCGTTGTTTCTCGATGGATTCCTGTTGGAGAAACCGTCTATACACAGACACTGGATCTTGAACCTGGTGTTGAACAATGCCAGGGATCACACATCGGTGCAGATGCATCGTTTGTGTACACTGTTGTGAGTGCACAAGGAGAAACGCTCGAGACGACGTTCGAGTCGCACTATCGTCCACTGCCACGCATCTGTCTGGTTGGGGTCGAAGAACTCACCGTAGAAGCCGAAGAAGAATCCGTGACGGACGAAACCACTTCCACGACAGAGAACGTCCCTTCACCAGACACAAGCGAATCGGAAGAATAATTTCCTTATCCACAGAAATTCTTGCACCTCTCAGACGCGAGTCGTAAGATCCATACGTCATAAAACAAAAACGACTCGCACACGCGAATCGTTCTGTTCATTCCTACAGAGTGATCTGCAGGCAAGAAATTTCATGCGAGGATAGATCGAGCCAAAGCCTGATGTATCCACGTTATGAAATCCCATGCTTGTCGTGCCTGCAGATCACTCTGAGCAATCACCTTTGCACAAGAGAAAAGAACAGGACTGAAGTGTAACGCCTCAGTCTACATGGCCAGCAAAAAGTTGTCAAGTGTCTGAACAAAGACATCATACAATATCCACAGAACCCTGGCAATAGCTTAGAGAGCTCAAAAAATGGGACGAAATGCCCATTTTTTGTTACTTCTGAAAATTTCACCCACGGTCTGTCCACGGGTTGTCCAGAACCTACTTGATCACTTTATCTACCAATCCATACTTCACCGCTTCATTCGCCTCAAGAAAATAATCGCGTTCAGTGTCCCGTTCAACATCCGTTTTTTTCTTTCCGGTATGTTTGGCAAGAATATGGTTGAGTTGATCTTTAATTTTTAGAATTCGTTCAGCGTGAATTTTGATATCCGTCGCTTGTCCCTGTACGCCCCCCAGCACCTGGTGAATCATCACCTCTGAATTTGGCAGGACGAAGCGTTTCCCCTTCGTTCCCGCCGCCAAGAGAACGGCTCCCATGCTCGCGGCCATGCCCACACAAATCGTTGAGACGTCCGGCTTGACGTATTGCATCGCATCATAGATGGCCAGTCCAGCTGTCACAGATCCACCCGGAGAGTTAATGTAAAGTTTGATGTCCTTCGTCTTATCTTGGCTCTCCAAAAAAAGAAGTTGAGCCATAACAAGATTCGCAACTACATCATCAATTTCTGTTCCCAAAAAAATGATGCGATCTTTCAGAAGACGCGAATAGATGTCATAGGCTCGCTCCCCGTCGTGGGACTTCTCAATAACGGTGGGGATCAAGATCGAGTCGATCGGATCGTGGAATGTGGAGGTGATATCAAGAGTTTTCATACGTCGATTATTCTAGCGTGTTTGCTTCTACTCGCCAACAGCCGTCCTTCCCACAGACCAGTTTAGACTGGGGGATTACATACCCAGCAGCGCGTTTGTGCCCGCCACCACCGTTTTGTTTGGCAATCTGCGAGACATCACGAGTCAGCGAGCGCATCGAGACCTTCACCTGTCCGTCAGCTGTCTCGCGAAACACGCGCAGGGTGTCCACATCGGTCACGAGATTGAGAAAATTTGAGAGCCCATCAATCTCATCGTCGCTCACGTGATTCTCCTCAATATCTGCTCGAGTCAGATAGGTGCTAATCATGTTTTGCGCTTGATCTTCCTCAATGCGTTCCAGAGCTGCACCCCATACACGCAACGCTGACACCGAACGGTTATGGAACATGGCGTGAATCACATCCTGGACACGCGCACCGCAAAGCAAAAGTTTCGACGCCACGTCCAGCGCCCGCTCATTGGTGGCGGCATTGGAAAACGCGGTCGTGTCAAAACAAAGTCCTGTGAGAAGACACGTCGCCGCATCTCGTGAAGGAATGATTTGATTCTCCTCAAAAAACTGATGAATCACGGCCGCGGTCGCGGGAGCCTCCTCCACGACCTGATTCACATGCCCGTATCGACTGTTCGTGGTGTGATGATCAATGTTCACGATTCTTGGGTTCCCTGGGATCCGTTCAACTAAAGAACGGACGAACTCGGCATCAGAGCAATCAAAGACAACCACAAGATCGATCTCAGGATTATTGAAAACGTCAAGGCTCGTCGTGCACTGGTGAGCCCGTGGGAGGCGACGGTACTGCTCCGGCACCACCGAGGCGACATAGACGGGAACAATCTTTTCACGACTCGCCATAAAATCAGCAAGAGCCAAGGACGCCCCGAGACTATCGCCATCAAGACGCTCATCAGAAACAAACACCGGTTCACGGGCTTTCAAAAGAAGATCATGAATTTGTCGATGAAGATACGATTCCATAGAGCATGCCACTCTATCGTACCCTAAGACCCGGGTCAACCGTGATATAATCGATTCACTATGTTTCTGACGAAACTGGAACTCCAGGGATTCAAAACCTTTGCCAAAAAAACCGAACTTTCATTTCTTCCTCCCACCTCACAGCGATGCCCCATTACAGCGGTCGTCGGACCAAACGGAAGCGGGAAATGCTTACACGGAGATAGTCGGGTGATGCTCGCTGATGGTCGGCTGGTTCAAATTCGATCGCTCTTTGAGATGGCTGAAAACAGTGGTGGAATAAAGGAAATCTGGGAGGATGGTTATTGTGTGAGATCTCTTCCAGAACCAATCGAAATCCTTTCAATGAATCCTGAATCGTTGCGAATCGAAAAACGCATCATTGATGCTTTTATCAAACGAACATCTCCAGGATTTCTATTGCATATCAAAACACGTTCAGGGAAAAGCATTCGAACAACGCACTACCACCCATTCTTCACACTAAAAAATGGCCGCCTGCACGCACTGAAGGCCGAGGAGCTAACAAACGGCATATCAATAGCCACACCGCGTATTCTTTCAACGAGTAGTCAAAATACCATCGATGAAAATCTAGCACGGTTTCTTGGTTACTTCATCTCGGAGGGTCGAAATACCAAAAATGGACAAGTCCGATTTGTGAATGAAGACGAAGCTGTTTTACAGGATTTTATTTCCGTTGCGGAATCGAGCTTCAACCGTAAGGCTCATCGATATTCATACAAACCGACCTCAGATGATGTAATCTTGTATGGACATGACCTCTGCGAACATCTCGAAAACGAGTTCGGAATCCTTCGAGATGGCCACTCGCGCACCAAATCTATTCCCCCACAACTATTTACATCTCCACAAACAGTTGTAACAGCATTTTTGGGTGCTCTCTTTGAAGGGGATGGGCATGTATGTGCGAAGAATTATCATGGACGGAAACAAGCTTATATCGAATACGCTACCGCCAGTCCTGAACTTGCTGACGGTGTTGTAACACTTCTGTTGCGCCTTGGAATTGTCGCAACCAAGAGAACAAAAATGAAGTGGGCGACAAACTCACCCATCCGGAAGAAACGTCCTTATACCTCGGTTTATATCTACGGAACTGATCAACTTAAATGTTTTGCTAGATGCATCCATTTTGCCGGAAAAAAACAGATGACCTTGGAGGTACTCAAGACGCTTGAGACACATTCCACCCCCATCCTCGATGTTGTCCCAACGGCAGTTCATCTTGTTCGGGAAACGGTTCTCGCTTCTGGTCTCAAAGTCAAACCGCTTCGTGGAGACTTTCCTCGTCTTGCCGCCTACAACGAACGTCGATGTGAGGCGTCACGAGATGGACTCCTTGATGTCTCCTTCCTCCTTCAAGATCGTTGGGAAGATGAAAACGTAGGTCCGTTTGTTCAACAACTATCGCAGCTGGCTAACTCCGACATCTACTGGGACGAGATCACTCAAATTCAACGCATTAACCACGAAGATTGGGTATATGATCTTTCCATTCCCTTTACCCATAACTTCATTTCAGAAAACATTATCGTCCACAACTCCAATCTCGCCGACGCGATCCGTTGGGTCTTGGGCGAGCAGAGTTTGAAGTTGCTTCGTGGAAAAGAATCTCAGGATGTGATCTTTTCTGGATCAGAAGGAAAGGGTCGCGCCGGGTTTGCCCAGGTGAGCCTAAATCTCAATAACCAAGACGGCTCAATGCCCATCGACTACTCACACGTGACGATCACCCGTCGGCTCTTTCGCGATGGCACAAGTGAATACCTCCTTAACGAATCCCCTGTCCGTCTGAGCGATATTCAGCTTCTGCTCGCGCAGGCCAATGTTGGTCAACGCTCCTATTCGGTTGTGGGCCAAGGCATGATCGATCACATTTTGGTCTCAACTCCCGAGGAACGCAAAGCCTTCTTTGATGATGCAACCGGCGTGAAACCATTTCAGTTGAAACGCCATGAAGCGGTTCTTAAACTCAAGCGCACGCATGAGAACCTTGTGGACGTGGAGATGCTTCTGCGTGAAATCGAACCGCGGTTGCGGAGTCTCAAGCGGCAGGCCTCGCGTTTAGAACAACGAGATGAGATCCAACAGAGCCTCCACACCCTGGAGGTTGATTACTATGGGGAACAGTGGTGGACGCTTGTTGATCAATTAGACGTTGCGAAGCGGCACTTTGAAGAGGCGGACGATAAGATCAAACTCGAGCGCAAAGAACTCAACGACTTAGAACGGGCCGCCCAGAAGCTGGAAAAGTCGGAGACAAGTGATGATCGACACATGGATCTCCAAACGAATTATCGGGCGCTTCAAAAGAAACAGTCGGAGAATCGTCAGGCACAATTTGAGACAGAGAAAGAAATCGAACTCACAAAAGTACGAACGCAAAGTTTCTGGGCCCCGTTGCCGTTGGTACAAATTATGCAGGAGGTGGAGGAGGTGGTGAAAGGGCTCCGAGGACTAAAGGGGCTAAAAGACGTGACGACGATCCTCGAGATAGTCGATGCTGTGCTCAAACGCTCGGAGAAACTTTCCAAGAGCCTGCAACGTCCCAATCCAGACGACATCAAACCAGACCCGACACTTGTCGAAAAACTCAAAAAACTTAAAGGGCTGGAAGGAACGATCCAAAAAGAACTCGAGAGACTCGAGACACAGATCGACGCCTACGTCACACAAGAAAAAACGGAGCGCACAGAACTCATCCAGATGCAGAAGACCCTGCGTGAAAAACAACGACAGATTCATCTCCTTGAAAATCGACGCAACGAACTCCAGATCGACTTAGCGCGATACGAGGAGCGACAACAAGCACTCATCCGAGAGATGAATGAGTTCATGAAAGATCGCACCGTCGCCGTGCGTTCTCAACGACTCAATCACTCAACGACTCAACCACTCCCCGAGGAGTCCTACGCCGAAATCCAACGCCTACGCTACAAGCTTGAACTTATCGGCGGGATTGATCCCGAGATCATGAAAGAATACGAGGAAACGCGCGTGCGTCACGAATTCCTCGACGGCCAGGTAAACGATCTACACAAGGCGATCCGCGACACAGAAAAAGTTATCGTTGAACTGGACGAACAGATTGAAAAACAGTCCAAGGCCGTATTTGGAAAAATCAATCGCGAGTTCGAACGCTACTTCAAAGTGCTTTTTGGCGGAGGCTCATGCCAGCTGGTCAAGCTGACAAGGGAAGAGGTGGAAGAGGTAGCCCCAGGCTTCAGCCTGGGTGAAACAGATGGCGTCAGTGCTGAACGCGCGTT
>JACQSF010000033.1 GCA_016206085.1 Candidatus Uhrbacteria bacterium | reverse complement strand
GGTGCTGTGGCAGGCCCTGTCAAATTAAGACACCATCCACGCTAGGAAGCGCTTGACAAATCCTGCAGCGATCGTATAAACTTTGAAGCACGAAGACAACTGCACAGCCTAGGGATAAGACCTCGAAAAGGCAAACCTCTGTCGGAGAACCGGCAGGCGTCGAAAAGTGTTTCTAAGATAGACGCGGAGAGATCCAGGGACGCAATGCTACGGTCCCAGGTAAGGCGGGGAAGCCGAGCTGCCGAAAGGCAACTCGGTTTTTTGTTTTCTTACTAATTAACATGTTTAAAAAACAATATATGATTAAAAGATGATTAAAACCAAAGGGAGGAAAGGCTCCGCTTACGTGGAATACTTCATTTTGGCCTCTGCCACGGCTGTTGCGGCGATGTGGCTGAACGGTGAAGCAGCAAATTTGAGGCAAAATTTATTCACTCCAGGCATGGGAACAGGAAGCGGGGGATGGATTGGCTACTACTATCAACGGATGGCAACCATTGCTCCGGATTTGGGGCTTCCATGAGAGAAGAGCAGACACACGAACTGCGGACACAAGATTCACGACTCACGACGCACGAGGATTTGCGCGAGTCGCGAATCGTGAATCGTGAGTCGAGGTTACGTGAGTCGCGTGTCGTGAGTCGTGAGTCGAATGCAAGAAGAGGTATGGCCATGCTGGAGTACGTAGTCCTCGTGGGGGCGATTTTAGCTGCCGTTTCTTTTGCCGCTCACATTGCCTATCGCGGCTATGTGGATGACGCTCAGGTGATTGAGTCCGATGGAATCGTCTTTTAGAGGGGTTCAAGGGAAGAACGTGCACGGCACAGCAACGGTAGAATGGACTGTTTTGATCGGAGCGGTAGCGATTGCTTCTTTGATGCTATCGGGTTTTGCTCGGGATTCCATTCGGGCTTTGGCAAATTTGGTTCAGATTCAGTGCAATAATTCGATGATGGATAATCGGCCCAACTAAAGACAGTGATCAGTGGTCAGTGATCAGTGTAAAGAAAATGCAGAAGATAAATCATACAAGAGGGTGGGCGATGCTGGAATATCTGTTGATCGCGGCTGCGGTCATATTAGCAGTTATGGGAATCGGTAACCTGGTTACGGCTCGCCTGATCAATCCTCAAGGAACAGGACTCTTTGATGTTTCCATTCAAGCGATACAGACTCCATAAGAAGGTACAAGGTGCAAGGTACAAGGTACAAGGTGCAAGGGACAAGGTACAAGGGACAAGGTGCAAGGTACAAGGCAAGAACGGAGGATGGGCGATGGTGGAATACCTGGTACTCGCGACTGCCATCATCTCCGTTGTGGTGTTGTTGTGGGGTCGTACGTTTAATGCGGTTAACAATCTGGCCGCTCAGGCTCGAGCTGCCTTGCAGCCATAAGGAGGGGCTGAAAACCGGTTGTGCAGAACTTTGGAAGCAACGGGCACATAGCTGAAGTAATAAGGAGGTGGATGGAATGAAAAGGCGATTGGGACGTAAAGGGCAGAGTTTCGTGGAGTATTTGTTAATTCTCGGGGTCATCATTGCGGCTATAATCGCGGCGATGCCGATGTTTAACACTGCAGTCACGACGATGACTACTGATGCGAACACTAATGCCAACAACGTTGCGAATACGGTAGGGATAGCGACGGCGTATCAGGCGCGATGAACAGACTGGATAAGGTACTTCAAGGGGAGGTGAATCGTCGATGAAACATCTCAATGAACGAGGACAAGGTATTGCAGAGTACGCGATCGTAGTCGGGCTCGTCGTTGCAACCATCTTTGCGTTAGGGCCTTACGTGAAAGGACGATTGGGAAGACCGATCCAGGATGCCGCGGATGACTATTTAACAGCCGCAGGTTATGGAACGGCTGAGACCTACTACGCTGACCAAGATAGCTACAGCGCATCCGACACGGTAGCAGACATGGCGACTCCCGTACAGGGAAGCGTTTCGTCTGATTCCTACTCTCTAACCCATTCACGCAACCAATGAGAAGATGCATGAAAATGACGAAGGGAGGGATAGACATGAAACGGTTTAACCGTGGTCAAGTAACCGTTGAGACCGCCGTT
>JACQSF010000031.1 GCA_016206085.1 Candidatus Uhrbacteria bacterium | reverse complement strand
CTATTATGAAGAGCTGGGCGACACGATCTCGGAACGGCAAACAGCGTATCGAACCCTTTTGGAAGCGCACGATCCCTATGAACGCCTGGTGGACCATGTGTTCAAGGAATGAAGTGTCCCAAAAGTACCTGGTACTCATCAATCGAGTGGGACCAGTGTTGTGCCGCGGCAGATAAACATGGAAAGCAGTCCCTTTTCCTTCCGCACTTTCCACTTCTATCCGTCCCCCATGGGCCTGAACGATCCGGTAACTTACGAAGAGCCCCAAGCCCGTGCCGCCGGCTTTGGTGGTAAAGAAGGGTTCGAAGAGCTTGGGGATATTGGCGTGGCGTATCCCCTGGCCGGTGTCTCGAAATGAGATCTTTGTCTCTTGTGGCGAGTCTGGCACTGCGCTTATCTCAAGCGTGCCGCCCTCGGGCATCGCCTGGCGCGCGTTCAAGATGATGTTGAGAAAAACTTCCTGTATTTGATGCCGGTGCGCGGTGAAATGACAATCCGTCGAGGAAAATTTTTGCATAACCTCTATACCATCCAAAGAGACTTGCTTGTCAGCCAGGGCAAGCGTTTCCTCCATAAGTCCTCTTGCGTCTATAAGTTCAACTTCCCCTATCCGGGGCTTTGCAAACTTTAAGAGTTTCTTCGTGATTTCAGCGGCCCGGTCCGTTTGGCGAACCACCTCCTCCAGGAACTTCCGTTGATCACCCCTCCCTTCATCTAGAAGCCGCAATTTGGCCTGCCCCGCAATAACCGTCAAGGGATTGTTCACTTCATGCGCCATCCCCGCCGCAAGCCGGCCAATGGCTGCCAGCTTCTCCGATTGAACGACCTGCGACTGGGCCTCCTCAAGCTGCTTGTATGACTTCTGAAGATCGTCGTAGAGGCGGGCGTTCTCAAGTGCCACGGCCGCGTCGTGGGCCAAGGTGTCGAGCGTGTCAATGTCAATTTGATTGTACTGGTCGCCCGACTTCTTTTCGCCTAGCAGAAAAATGGCTACCAGACCGTTCTGGCTGAAGCTCGGAACCGCCACCAACGCGCCGTATGGCTTCAGAAGACTTCTAACAGAAAGCGTGCCAGGATTGCCCCCGTGAGAGGCTTTTGCGAGATGCGCAATGTCCTCGGAGATAAGAGCAGCCCGTTGGGCCACAAGAACGGTGGCCAGGGGGTCGTTTGCATCAATAAAATCATTTTGCCCCGCGGCCTCCACGGAGCTTCTTAACGAAAACCGAGATCCATCTTTTTCGAGCAGATATATTCGGGAGCGCAGTATCCTCATCTTTTCCGTTAAAAACCCTTGTATGAGGCTAAACATCGCGTCGATATCTGCGATCTGCGCCATTCCCCGTGCCACCTCATTGAGTACTTTTTGGTAGCTGTATTTCTTCTGAAATAAAAGGCGATCTGTTCTTGACTGCAGAAATCTGTATATAGAGTCGGCTGACAGAGCAACCATTGCTAATGATACATAAGTCACCCCCACGGGGCTAAGTCCAAACAACCTAGTGACTCCTGTATTCAGAATATGAGTAAGAGCGCCGAACATTAGGAATGCCGAAGCGATCAACCCCGAAAAAATAACAGTTCTTTTAACGATAACTACGACATTTAGAAATTGGTACCGAAAAATTAAGTAATACAATGTCAATCCATTTAGCGTTACTAGATAGGTTCCCCATGGATGAAAGAAAGTCCATACAATGCCATATACCAGCAGGTATTGCGTGGCACCACCAACGTAGCCCATTACCGTTGATGCCATCAGCAGGATCAACTGGACATTTTTGCCCCTATCGGCTGAATGGCGGTGAAGAAAATAATATTTAACAAGGTAAGCCATCCCGATTGTGACAGCCACAATCAAGTGAATGATTTGAAAAATATATATCGGTCCGGGCGCCGGGCTCTGTACAAATACATGTACCGGCTCACTGCCTGCTATGAAAAAAGGAGTTAAGTTACAGATCTGAAATACGAACGACATAATGTAGCTGATGCGCACCAATCGCCGTATCGAACGGTCGTAGCCGATTAGAATGGCAACAAAATGTAGAAAAAATGTTGGTATAAGAATGTAGCCGACGGCTGCAACTCTGAACCACAGAGTTGCAATTCTTGGATCCTTCACGCAATTGGCAATTGCATTAGAAACTCCCCACAACCCAATCGATGACGTGTACAGCGTGAAGACGCGCTGGATTGCCTCACGCAGGCCACGGCTTGTTACAAACATGGCAAGCGACGCTGATACGAATCCTGCTACGCCGTACGCAACTACATAGTCAATGAGTCGAGGGCTTATGCTCATATCGTTTTGTTACTGTTTGTACATTTCTTTAATTACTCGACAAAATTTTTATGCACTGTTCCCCTAATTAAGCGATTTGACCAAGGTAATCAATTTATCAGCTCGTTTAAGTATAACGTTCAAAGCTTCGGCCCGCTCCTTTTCAATTTCCGGTTTACCGTTATTTAATAACAAAAGCTCCGTGTGATTTTTAATGATGCCCAGGGAATTAAGAATGGTGTGAATGTCGTCATCGCTCATTTCCATAATATCTTTTACTCCTGATCTTTAAATACAAGTGGCAACATGTCAGCGAGTTGGTCTTTCATTTTCAATATTTCGAAAGGCTTTGTCAATACCCCCACCGCCCCAAGAGACCTGAATTCATCATGAACCTTTTCATCCACGTCTGCCGTTGTTACGATAACGTGGGCTTGGATCCCCTTTTCGCTCATCTTTTTCATGATGTCCAGCCCCTTCATGCCGGGCATCCGCCTGTCCAGGAAAACGACGTTCGGTTTTTCCAGCTCCATGAGCCGCAGAGCGGTCTCACCTTCCAGCGCCGTCGAAACATCATGACCCCAGCCGGCAAATAGATCTTTCAACAGACTGCAGATATCCTCTTCGTCGTCCACAACCAGAAGTTTAGCCATTTTTAGCTCGTGCCTCTATTTTTACCTAAGAGGGCTGGGATGTCAAACTGCTGAAATTACGCCATAACCGGAAGGGTGATGGCCACCGTTGTGCCTTCGCCGGGGCGGCTCTCGACGTCCAGCCGGCCCTTGTGGGCGGCGACGATGTTCTTGCTGATAAAAAGCCCCAGGCCCGTGCCCTGGGGTTTGGTAGAGTGAAAGGGAGTGAAGAGATGACTCTTATCCGCGGGGTCGATTCCGGGGCCGCTGTCCTTGATGGTGACACGCCCCTCCCGACCTTGCAGTCCCACCTCATCATGGAGCGCCAGCGCAAGCCTTCCTCCCTCCGGCATGGCCTCAAAGGCGTTCCGCAGAACGTTCACGAAGACTTCCTGGAGCTGGAAACGGTGGCCTTCTAAAGCCAGGGGATGCGGTGTATATGCTCGTTCTATCATAACGTTGTCAAACCCAATCTGTGGGTGCACGAGCCTCAGCGATTCCTCAAGGAGCTCTTTAAGCTCCACCTGCTCCGTTTCTCCCCGGCGGGGCTTGGAAAAGGCGAGAAGTTTTTTGATGATGGCCGCCGCCCGGTCACTTTGGCGAACGACTTCCTGGAGAAAACGTTGTTCCTCCTCTGTGCTTTTGCTGTTAGCCTGCTCAAGGCGCACCTTCGCCTGCCCCCCGATGACCGTGAGAGGATTACTCATTTCATGCGCAATGACCGCCGAGAGCTGACCCATCGTGGCCAGCTTTTCCTGCTGCACGAGCTGCGCCTGCATCTGCTTGAGGTCTTCGTAGGATTTCTTGAGGCTATCATAGAGGCGGGCGTTTTCAAGCGCAATGGCCGCGTCGTGAGCGAGGGTTTCCAGCGTGTCAATGTCAATCTGGTTATATTGATCTCCGGATTTCTTCTCCCCCAGGAGAAAGAAGGACACCAGTTTGTCCTGCACGAAACTAGGCACTGCTACTTGAGCATGGTGACCCGCCAATGCAGAATGATCACGTCCCTCCAGCTCATCTATAGACCTAAGCAGATGTCGCAAGTCCAAAGCAATGAGCGGCTTCCGCTTTTCTCTCATCCGCTGTACTAAGGGGTCGCCAGAATCGATGACCGCGTGCCCATCTCCAGAATCCCAGATGATAAACCGGCTACTATCCTCATTCAACAGATAAACTCCTACCCCCTCGATCCGCATGTCTTCTGAAAGAAAGCCGCGAATAAGGCCCACCGTGGCTTCCAAATCCGTGATCTGCGCCATGCCCCTGGCGACTTCTTTAAGGACTTTCTGATACTCATACTTTTTCTGGAAAAGGAAGCGGTCCGTGCGAACTTGCAAGAAACGATATATTTTGTCCGACGATAAAGCCACTAAAGCAAGGGACAGAATGGTTGCTACGTGATTTCCAAAACCTATGATAGCGACCAGTTGAGTGTTGAATAAATACGTAATTGTGCCAAAAACCAGAAGCGCAGCTGCAACTAGTCCAGTAAAAATAAGTGTTCTTCTTATTATGACATCAATATCTAAGAACCTATACCTGAATATGACATAACACAGAGTTAAGCCGTATATAGCAATCCCGTAATTACCATACGGCATGAGTATTGGAATCTCTTTCTGGTAAGACAAAAGATAATTCGGCGTCCCGCCTAAATATCCTACTAAGGTTGCCCAAAAGAGAAACGAAACTTGCTTCTTAAAAACTGCGTCTGTTGTTGGCTCTCTCATTGCTCTGTACAAAATTATCATGCCAACCACAACAGAGATAATAAAGCATAAAGTCTCTAGATCATAAAGCGGACCTCTGATTACCCAGCTTTTTAAAGAGGAGACAGGTCCCACTGCCTTGACAATTAAGGGTGTAAAATTCGCTACTATGAGCAAAAAAGCGACAACGTAACTAACACGGAGTAACCACGCATAAGTCCTCTTCTCCTTTTTTATAAATGTCACCAGAAATGTCAGAAACAAAGGAGGTACAAAAAGAGCGAACAGATTACAAAACCGTATCCACCATATGGAAAATCTATCCGAACTTGGTACATTAACGCCAATGGCAGCGAAGCCAGCCCATAAAGCGATCGCCAGGGAGTACAATGCGAAGGCGTAATGAAGCGGCTTCTTATCGCGCTTCCTGAGGATCAGCGCTGATATTACTAACAACATGGTAAATGTCGTGGCGTACGAAAATGTATAGTCAGACAACGTGTTAGAAAAGAGATTCTTGGCACTTATCGCAGGAAGCAATTTATTTTGAAACCATAAATTAATTGCATAGGTACCCAGCCCGTATATTAAAAATGTCGAGGCAACCAAGGTTGTAAACAAAAGGGTTCGCCGGATAACGACATAAACATCCGCCAACTGATGGAACAGCATGGCATAGCCATTGATCAACAGATATGCAAGGATAAAGATAAAACCGATGGGGTAAAGACCGAATCCATAATTTAGCATGAAGTCATAACTGGCCAGGGTGTAGAAAATAAAGCTGGCAAAGTGCAGTTTTATCTGGTGTCTCTTGACTTGAGGAAGGTCCTTGCATGTAAGCGTATTCCTGAAATGGATGACTGCCTTGACTATGAGAACAGCAATAAACAAAAGGAACAACGGATGAAGAATGCCTGCATCTGGGTATTTACCCAAGCTATACTCATAAAATCCTTCGACAAATAAATCAGTGGTCCAAACCAAGATGAGGAAAATAAATGAGAGAAAGTAAGAGAGGGCTAAACACCATTCCCTTTGCGAACGCCCTGCTACTAACAACGCGAAGTGGTATAGAGAAACCGGCACAAAACTAATCCACGAGTAGCCGCATCTTATGATAAGCATGGCGAAATTAGGATCAGCGGTATTCAAAAGGAAAAACCAAGAGAGTTGCCAAAAAGAAGTCGTAAGGCAAGCGAAGAAAAATGAAATCTTTGTGGAAAGTTTGCGCCCTTTTGCCAAAACAAAAAGCCCCACGAGGAAAAACATCGTGGAGCTGATCAAACAAGGCAAGGAAGATAGACGGGGTGACGTAATTAACGTAAAGATATTCATGAAGTAATACTAGCTGTTCACGGCGCCAGTCCCACCCGCTCGGATTTCCACACCAGCAGCAACAGGCAGCCGAATAAAGAAGGTAGTACCCCTTCCTACTACGCTCTCAACATTTAGACTCCCCCTGTGCCGTGTAATAAACTCACTGCACAGAGAAAGCCCCAGGCCTGTGCCCTTACCGATCTCTTTGGTTGTGAAGAACGGGTCAAATATTTTCTTGAGATTCTCTGGAGTAATGCCAGGACCGTCATCAATAATGGTGGCCTGGATTTCCCTGCCCCCCGCTATAAGCTCCACCTCAACTTTGATCTCCCCCCCGCGGTCGCCTATTGCCTGCTGGGCGTTGTTGATGATATTAAAAAAGACCTCCTGCAACAAATTGGCGTCGCCCATGATGGGCGGCAGGTTGGAAGGGATAATCTTGACCAGCTTGATATCCTTCAGGACAGCCTGATTCTCAAGCATATCTATCGCTTCCTGAATAGCTTTCTCGACGGGCATGAGCTCGAACTTGGGCTCTTTCTTTCTGGAAAACTTGAGCAGTCTCTCTACGATTTCCAGCTGTCTCTTCGTGTGCTTGACGATGAGTTCCAGTACCCCCCTTGTCTTTTCATCCAGGTTGGGGTTCTGCGCAAGGAACATTTCCGCCCGACCCATAACCACAGTCAGGGGATTCCGGATCTCGTGGGATACGTCAGCGGCAAGTTTTCCGACGGCAGCGAGTTTCTCCTGCTGGACGATCTGCTGTTGAGCGAGCTTCAGGTCCTCGAAGGCCCTGGCATTGCTGATCGCAATCGCTGCATCGTGCGAGAGGGCTTCCAAGGTGTTCGTGTCGCTCACCGTATAGTGCTCGCCCGAGAGTTTCTCTCCTAACATTACAAACCCGATCAGCCCTTCCGCACCTGTGCTCGGGACGACTGCAGCAATTTTAAGGGCCTTAAGAGGTCCGACCATTGCCTCCACCTCATCGCGGCTCAAGGCCCGCTTTTTCAGTTCCCGGGCCGACTCCATCCATTGCTCAAGCTCATCGGTGACCACCGGGCGAGGCGACTCTTGTATGTACTTCACCAGCGCGTCACTGGCCAGCATGGAGAGCGGAGGATTCACCCTGCCCCTCGTGGCTTTAAGCACGTAGCGCGTTTTGTCCTCGTTCAAAAGGAGAATTGAGGTGCTTTCCACCCTCATACGGCGTGTGAGGAAATGCACGATGAGGCTCAAGAGCTTGTCCAAATCGGTAATCTGTGCCATCCCCCTCGCGGCGTCCTTAAGAATTTTTTGGTAGTCATACTTTTTCTGGAAGAGAAATCGATCAGTTAGATTAACAAGCGTTATCCTTGCGGGGTCATATAAGAGGATCGCAATGAGAACGCTTAGAGCTGTTGAAAGAGTAGGGGTAATGTCAAGGAGTCGCCCTAGGTAAGTTTGAGTGAGTGAGGTAAACACTCCTACGACAGCCATTGCCATCGCAAAAAGACCCGCAAAAACAATGGTCCTTTTGACGATAATTTCGATATCTAAAAGACGATGCCTGAAAATCGCATAAGTTGCAACAAGAGTATAAATGGTGATCAAAAAATTGCCGTATGGGTAAATATCGATGTCATATACGGGAAAAAAGTGCTGCGCACCACCGCTGAATCCAATAAGCATGGAAGCAAATAGATATTTCATCTGATTCCTTTTGAGACCAGTAGCTCTGCGGAAAGATTTGAATAAAACTAGATGGCCGTAAATGACGGGTAAGAACCACAAGATTGGGAAAAGGACGTAAACAAAATTATCTGCCTTTATATAGTAGATCGACTCAAATTTTAATTCGGTATGATACCCCGCCCGACTAAAAAGGTTCAAAATAAAAAAGATAAGTGCCTGCGTATAAATAAAAGACAAAAAGATTTTACCTCTCGAATTACAAAACGTGTAAATGACATGATAAAACAATACAGACACAAAAACGCCGCCACAATGAGCAAGTTGCCAATACCGGAAAGCAACCTCCGGAGAATGTGTTAAGGAGGCGAAGCAAATGCCAGCACCCCAAATACCAACACAGATGTTAAAGTAGGCCCATAGATGATGCAGCGGGCTTTGTGCATTTTTGAGGATAAAAAGAGCAAGTAAAAAACACGTAGCAGCCAGAAGTGCCGACGCAATTGCCAAAGTATTCATATTAGGAAAGACCTAGATTTTAGGATGATACTTTTCGGAATATGCCAACGCCATTGTAACCTGCAAATCCACAAGCCATCTTCATAACAATCGATAACTTCTTTGAATAAGCTCTGGTTGCGATGTTTATTTTTATCTTCGGATCGATAGGCTCGCAGTTTAAAGTTCTAGGAACATAATCTTGATTGAGAGCAAGCAATAACAGAACTGTCTCAAGCAAAGCGCATCCTCCAAGGTTATGGCCAAAATAGGGCTTGAATGCAGTGACAAGAGGAGGCGCGGCCATATCTGCAAAGGTACTGAAAATAGTCCTGGCTTCGTATAAATCTGTTATGGGAGTGCCTATGCCGTGTGGAACAATTAAATCGATGTCGGCCTTATCAACACCGCTATTCTCAACTGCAGCTTCAACGCATCTTTTATAAAAATTTTTTGTTGCATCAGGAAACGTGACTTTACCACCTTCCAGATTGAAGCCACCTCCTAGATACTCGCCATACAAAGGCGCTCCTCTTGCTCGAGCATGGTCATAATCTTCTAATACTAAACCTGTTGCAGCATCACCAAAAACGAATCCATTTCGGTCTTTACCAAACGGTCTAATCAACCCATCCTTAGCATAAAGGTTCATATTCCTAAACCAAAGATACTTATAACCCATCCTGGGGCGGTCGGCGCCCGCAACGATAACAACGGGACAACGTCCAAGTAAAATCTGTTGTCTTGCGACTTCCAAAGCATACATGCCAGAGGCGCAGGCGTTATTGATAAACAACGAGAATCCATGGATAGAAAATAACTTTGCCACAAAGTAAAGATACATGAACGTTTGTGTATCATATCCGATGATCTCGCATTGGGAATAGACTTGTTCGAGCACATCTTTTTTCTTAATCTTCTGTACAATCCCATCCTCTGAGGAAGGATACGCACTCATATCATCACACATCAAATTGTCATAAGTTAATGAGGCGACTCTATCAAAAAGGGGTTCAAGGCCTGGATTTTCATGAGTTAAAACAAGACCGATATTATTATTTTCAAGATCATATTTAAGCTGACTGTCGGCTAAAGCCATCTTTATGGCTGCCGAAAGGTACATTAAATCCATATCAACATATCCCTGTTTCCATCGAGTGATCCACTCCAAAATATGACCGTCAAGTCCGAAAGAAGAAATATCAAAATCATCCATCCTGTGCAAATAGAACTCCTCCGACAGGTCGTCTCCCATCATAAACCTGTCCTTCACCACATGCGTCCTTTCATTAACAACAGCATCCCATAAAAGTTCTTTGCCCCTACCAATCGAACATAAGGGCGCGATTCCAGTCACTACGGTTCTATTTTTATTTTGCATATTCATCACCGATCGCAACCGTTTGAAAAGACCACGCACGAATTATTGCCGCCGAAGGCAAAAGCATTATTAAGGACCGTATTAACTCTCCTCTCCAGGGCCGCATTGGCTACACAATGAATATCGCAGCCCGGATCCTGTTCCTCTAAATTAATTGTGGGCGGGATAATGCCTGTATCAATACTTAAAACGCACGATATGGACTCTATCGCACTCGCCGCTCCCATTGTATGACCCAGCATTGATTTAATGGAGGTTACAAGGGGGCTTCCGTTCTTTTGTCGACTTCCAAACAGCCGACATATAGCCTTAGACTCTGCTAAATCATTCGCCTTAGTTCCTGTGCCATGAGCACAAATATAATCGACATCTCTAGATTCCACCTTAGCGTCCTTTAACGCGCTGCACATGGCTTTATAGATACCATCTTCATCGGGGATGATCATGCTTTTAGCATCTGCCGATAGACCAAATCCGGTAACATAACAATAAACTTTAGCCTGTCGACTTCGGACATGTTCCTCACTTTCAAGGACCAACATCCCGGCACCCTCACCGACCATGATACCCTTGCGATCGATGTCAAATGGTTGACATTTATTAGGTGCAATCGCAAAGATTCGACAAAAACCGGTAAAAGCAATTTTTGACATCGCTTCCGCACCGCCAGTAATAACAATATCGTAATCACCAGACCGAATAAGGTCATACGCGTATGAAATAGCAAAATTGCCAGCAGCGCATGCATTGGGAATAACCATGCTTGCCCCTTTAAAACTAAAAACATCTGCTACATTATCAGCAATATTGCCAGCGGGGTATTGTTCAATTAGGTCTGTCCTCACGCTGCCTTCATCCTTAACCCATAACTGATCAATGGCTTCAATCGATTGCGTCTCTCCCAGCGTAGTACCTATAATTACGGCAGCATTTGCTCTTTTAAGTTTGGTTAGCCCCGCATCGTCGACCGCTAGTTGGCATGCCGCAATGGCAAGCTGCGAACAACGACCATAGCGATTTTCATTTATCTTGAATTCACTGGGATCAAAGTTTTTAATTTCTCCGCTACGGTGAACATCGAAAGGCGACGTATCAAACAGTTCCACTTCCGTTATGCCAGAGTTGCCTGTGATGAGATGATCCCAAAAATTCTTTTTTCCATGTCCGATAGAAGAAACTATACCTACCCCTGTTACGCAAACACGATTATTCATAAACGCACATACACCCCATCTCACCTCTTAAAACATCCATGCCATTAATGCTTGCCCAAACGTCATACACACCGCCCTTTGATACCATTGAAATCACTTTAGAGTTAAGTTCTAATTCACATCCCGGCTGCACTACCTTTAGAAATCTGGCCTTAACAGAACCGGCATAAAAACGCCTCTTTCTCTTCGATGGATAAGTTATATCAAAGAGGACGCAAGTAGCTTGCGCTAGCGCTTCCAGCATGAGTGAGCCTGGCATAACATGATGGTTTGGAAAATGACCTTGAAAATAATCAGCAGCGGGATCTAGATAAAATAAAGCTTGAATACTTTTCCCAGGTCGAAGGTCGACAACGCGATCTATGAATAAAAAAGGCGGTCGGTGCGGGACATGTTTTAGAATCTCGTGTTTATTAAGTTTCAACGCTTGCATTATGTTAACCGTCTTATCTCACATAAGTTAAAAGGGTTTCAACAGTTTCTTTAATACTTGTAAATTTTGCAAGATCCCTTTCTTGCAGTTGGATCTTCAACTCCTTTTCCAATGCAGCCATTATCTCGATCGCCATCATAGAGTCTATACCCAGCTCTTTGAACGGCTTATTCGCATCAGCATGTATCAAGTCGGCGTTGCCGGTAAGATAAGAAAGCACCTTGCGTAATTCAGTCTCGATTTCTTGAGGTGTGGAAACAGCATCTGCCATGATAGTCTCCGTGTTTTCATTTTAAAATTAAAAGGTTAACGAGCAATTTTCCTTATTTCCTAGACCTTCTCAAGTATCATATAATAGTTGGTACGCCCGTAGCCGATATTCCATATTAATGCCTTGCGAATACTCATATTAACATTCTTTCTTTCTAAAAAGGGGGCAGGGCAACGTTCATCTTCATAAGCAAAACCTAACGTAGGAAAAACACGTTGACGATCCAAAGCGTATAAAGCACCTAAAAGTTGAAAACAACCCCCCGCACTATAACTTTCGCCTGTAAATGATTTAACTGCACCCGCTCCGGGATAATACGTTCGCTTGGCAAACATAAGTCTCATGAGATTGCTTTCAAGTGCATCCCCCAGGACAGAAGAGTTAGCACCTAGACTAACAAAATCAATTTTGTCCAGATCATTCCGCAACTTCGATGACAATTCATTTGCAATGTTACCGATGTGCCGTAAGGAATACGGGAGGCTCTTATGTGAATTCCGGTGGACAAATTGCTCCCAGCACCCACCAATACGAGCGTATAATTTTGTCGCTCTTGCGAGAGCCGTGTCTTTACGCTCGAGAACGAACATAGCAGCACCTTCTCCTAAAACAAACCCATTCCGTCTTCGATCAAAAGGCGCATTAATTTCGGTATGGCCGTTTTGAGAACCTGACAACAAACCAAGACGATAAAATCCTTTGAAAGTCTGCTCGCAAAGTTCCTCGACCGAGCCAACTAAAATGTATTTAACCCTTTTATCTCGGAGCAGGCAGAGGCTATATTTAAAAGCACAATATGTCGAATTAAATCCGGCTGAAATAGTTGTAGAAAAGCCTTTAATCCCAAAGCGAATTGACGATTGACTCGCAGGACTACATAAAACGACGTTCGCACATTGGCCAGGATCAAGACTTCGAGGTCCTTCCCTAAGAGCTTGTTTGTCAATTTCGCTAATGGTCTTAATGCTACCCAGAGATGACCCCAATACAATGCCAAACTCGTTTTCTTTATCAGAGGTTACCGTCAGTGCAGCATCTTCCAGTGCCAACTTAGCGGCACTTAAGGAAAGATTGATACAGCGATCATAATTTCTTAGACCGTGGTGGCCAATGATATCTCCTGGCCTAAAGTCCGTAACTTCAGCACCCAATTTTGCCCGTGTTCCCGAGGTATCAAACAGGCTGATTGGCTTCGTTCCGACACGGCCCTTGTCTAGGCCTTCCCAAAACTCCTGTCTTCCTATTCCAATAGGAGAGACGACCCCGACACCCGAAATCACAATTTCTTCGTGTTTCTGTCTTATATTTTTAATCATTGTTTATTGCTAAATCTCTTAAAAACAAGCACGGCATTATTCGAACCAAAACCAAAAGAGTTTGACAAAACAACACTCACCGGCACGTTACGTGACTTATTCGGTACATAATCCAGATCACATTCTGGATCTGGGTTATTTAAATGTATCGTGGGGGGCATGCAATCATTCTCAAGAACCAAACACGATGCTACGGCCTGTATTGCGCCTGATGCGCCGATTGTATGGCCAATCATCGATTTAATGCTACTAGCAGGGACGTGGTGTGCGCGTTCACCCAATAAGGCCTTAATCGCACGGGTTTCTACAACGTCATTTAATTTTGTTGATGTCCCGTGGGTACTGATATAATCTACATCTTCAGGTCTTAAACTGGCGTCCTGCAGCGCTGCGCTCATAGCTTCCTTGGCGTCCTCTCCCGTGGGATCGGGAGCCACCATATGATAAGCACCGCAGTTAGATCCAAATCCGACAATCTCTGCATGAATAGGCGCATTACGTTCTAAAGCATGATGTAATTCCTCTAAGATAAGGCATGCGGCTCCTTCCCCAATGACGAAACCGTTACGTGTCGCGTCAAACGGCCGCGAGGCATCTTCAATATTACCTGTGACTGAAGTACCAAGAACCATCATTGCCTGATAAAATGCAACGTTCACAATACTAACCGCTGCCTCTACGCCACCCGTTACGGCGAGATCAACCACTTTATTTCTTATCTTGTGGAATGCTTCACCGATGGCTTGGGCACTAGAAGAGCAAGCAGTGGAAATAACCTGGTTGGAACCTTTTATCTTATTTTGTATTGCAATATATGCCGATACGGCGTTCGGTGTAATCCTAGGAACTGAGCTTGCGGCTACCCCGCTAGCGCCAGCTGCGATAAATGCATGGATCATTTCTTCGTGAAAGTTCTGTCCGCCCAAGCCAGAACCAATAACGACTGCCGCTTCTGAGAGCCCATTCGTTTCTGCAGACAACCGCGCATCCGCTATTGCCATTTTTGCCGTTGCGAGCCCAAATTGTGCAAACCGATCAGTTTTACGAACAACCGCAATGGGCATGTACTCATCGGGTTTAAAATTCTTAACTTCAGCGGCGATCTTAATTTTCAATCCCGACGGATCAAACCGGGTGATCAGCCCTATACCAGATTTACCAGAGAAGATCGCATCAGAAAATTCTTTAACGGAATTGGCGTTCGGTGAAAGAACACCCATACCCGTGACAACAACACGCCTACGCTCTCTCATAAATACTCTCGGATAGTAATCAGAAGATGATCGAGATCAAAAGGCTTCAAAATGACCTCCCCGTGCACCTCGGCGCTTAGCTCATCGATCAACTCGGCATAACCAGTTATAAAAATGATGGGGATATCCCTCGCCAGCTTTTCTTTGAAACGCCTTCGGATTTCGCGGACGGCCTCAACGCCGTTTTTGCCGGGCATCCGGATGTCCGAAATAATGAGATCGAATTCCTGCTCCCCTACTTTTATAAGCGCTTCATAAGCATTTTTTGCGAAGTCCGAAGCATAGCCTTCGTGTGTCAGCACTTTCTCAACGCTTTTTCGCACCAAGGGGTCGTCATCAACCACCAGGATTTTACGCATGGCGCTATTTCGGCAAGCTCACGGTAAACGTGGAGCCCTCCCCCGGCTGGGAGGTCACCTCGATTTTCCCGCCGTGCTTTTCGATGATGCCGAAGCTGATGGAAAGCCCGAGCCCCGTGCCTTTGCCCACCTCTTTCGTGGTGAAGAAGGGGTCGAAGATTTTGGTCAAGTGCTCCTTGGGAATGCCCTTGCCGTCGTCCTTGACGCTGGCGCAGACGGAGCCGTTTTTCTCAAAGGTTTGGATTTCGATGACCCCCGCGGCCTTGGCTTCTTTGATGGCGTCTTTGCCGTTCAAGATTAAATTGGTGAAGACCTGCTCGAGCTCGTTCGCCATGCCCTTGATTTTGGGCACGGCGCCCAGGTGTTTGACCAGCCGGATGTTTTCCTGCTCAAGCTGATAACCCAGGAAGGTGAGCGCGTTTTCGATGGCCACATTGAGATCAACATCCTTGGTCGCTTCGTCGCCAACCGGCTTGCGGGCGTACTTCATGAGCTTTTGGACGATGGCCTGACAGCGCTTCGCCCCCTCTTCTATGAGCTCGACGCTTTCGGCGCTTTCTTTATCCGGTGGAAGCATCTTGAGGAGCTGGGCGTTGGTCAAGACTGCGGTCAGAGGGTTATTAATCTCATGGGCCACTCCCCCCGCGAGCGTGCCGATGGTCGCCAATTTCTCCGCCTGAATCAACTGCTTTTGAGTTTCTCCAAGCTCATGAGTTCTTTGTCTTACTTTTTCCTCAAGCTCCTCGTTCCACTTGCGCAGCGATTCCTGCATCTCTATGAGTCTCATAGAGTTAGAGAATGCTATCGTGGCGGCCCGCCTAAGCTCCGATAAAAATTGGAGCTCCGCCGCCCGGTAAGCTTCGAAGTTGGCTTTTTCGGTCAGTGTAATAACGCCGATGAGCTCACGATTTAAAACCAGTGGAACACACACCTTTGCACCAAACTTTTGGAAAAAATCCCTTGCCTCCTGCCGCACGCCTTGAAACCTGGGGTCCAGATCAACATAATCCGCCTGCGCCAGGGCGTCCTCCCGCTCCAGCCACCGGATGAAAGGATCGTCATGACGAAGGCCGTCCCCGTTTTCTTTTCTCAAGACAACCCGCACGGAGTTGACATACAGCACCTCGCGGACGGTCCGCGCCACAAAGCCCGAAAGTTCAGCCAAGCCGCGCAAATGCACCAGGTTATCGCTAAATTTGACAAGCTCGCGCTCCAGATCATGCTTGCGCCTTTGGAAAATGTGATCGATCCACGGCTGGACGGTTTTGGCGTAAATCATAAAAAGCAGGAACAGACCGATTCCGAAGATGGACGAAAGTGCCGGGTGTAGATGGATCAGGAGCTCTTTGAAATAGAAAAGAGCTAGTCCCAAAGGCAGAAAAACCATCGAGGAGAGAGCCGCCCACATGAGCGTCTTGTGGATGACCGTTTCGATGTCCATCACCTTGTAGCGGATGATGGAGTACCCGACGAGCACGAGCCACGCAAAAACCGTGATGTAGCCGAATGGGTAAAGCGGGATCGCCGCAAGCTTCGGCAGAAAGTCGCACGCGCCGAAGAAGGTGACGACGTAAGCGACCGTCAGAAACCGCACCTGCTCGCGGTAGCGGGGCCGGGTTTCGGCCTTCAGAGCAGCCATGAAGTTCTTGAGCGCCGCGACGTAACAGACCGTAAAAACCGCGATGAGCGCCGCGGCCACGGGGCCGTAAATGGGGTAGAACCCCCAGAAATACTTCCGCACTCCCATAATGCCGTAAGGGCTCACAGCCGCCAAGATGTACAGCGCCCAGCTCGCCGCGTAGCTTGCGACGATCTTGTTTTTCTGCCGGTCGAGAACCTTAAGCCACGCGGCTGAAAATAAATAGATGCTGGGCGCGATGTTCGCAACGCCAAAGAACGTGAAATACCGGTACCAATCAGCGGCCAAGTTTTCGAAACGGCTGCAGTAGACTAAGGCCATCCCGAAAAGCCAGATACAGCTTGAGACGCAAATCAGGAAGAATGACACGTTGCTCGAAGATTTATTATTTTGCGTCAGGACAAAGATGCCTATCAGGAGAAGCAGCGTGGATACTACGATAACGGGAACGGCATAAGGATTTAAGTAGTAATTGCCTGCAGAGATAAAGGTAGTACCCATCAGCGCGCCATGGCCCTTTTATTCTTCCTAATCATGCCGATGTCTGTTTCGCTTATGAGCCGGTTCCCCCAATAAAAGGGAGCCAGTTGAAAGCCGTGCCTCTTGCCCATTTCGCTAACGAGCTGGACATTTTCTTTTGTGATTTTGCCTTTCCCGAAGCTGAACGATTCATAACGGCTTTCGAGATCCAAAACGATGGCTTCGGCAAAACAGCCGTACATCACCCGGGGGGAAGGCAAGCCGATATCGAAGCCTAAATCTATCTCCTGCGGCATTTGGGTCAAACCGCCTGAAAAAATCAAAATGTCATCCCGCTTCTGCTCTGTGTAAGAGATATTCTTCGGATAACCAATATCGCATACGATCGCGCCGCTTTTGATGCGGCTCACGTCTAATATGGATTGGGTGGTGCTTGCCGCGGCTATGACTATATCGGCCTCCTCTACCGCTTGATTGTTGTCCAGAGACATCCCAATCTTCGTACTGCCGGCACGTTCCAGCTCGGATCCCACCAACCGTAGATTCTCGGGAGTCCTGCCTGTAATGATTATTCGCTTGACCTTCTCCGCAAGGATGCGTGTGCAGGCACTCCCAATATCGCCGGTTCCGCCGATGACTACAGCCGTTGCGTCGGAAAGGTTCACTTCCATGAGCTCGCACGCGCGCCGTACTCCTTCAATCGCCATGGCGACCGTAAACGTGTTTCCGGTCGTCACGGGCACATTCACCGCCTGCGATATTTCTTTTCCAAACTTTTCGCCTGCGATAGACGTAAAACCGCCCAACGAGACGATACCCACCTCGTTTGCTTCGGCGACTTTACACGCCTCGATCACCTTCTGAAATACGCGGTCCAAGCCGATGGAAAGCATGTCTGGGATAAACGTACTTACGATGAAGCATCCGTGTGTCTTTTTGCCGGTCTGGGAAGTGAATTCCTTGATGTCGTACATCTTGTAAGACGGGACCATTTCATAAATCTTAGATAAGAACTCCTCGGTGGGCATTTCGAAATTTGGTTTCAGCAGTTTCAAGTAGCGCACCAGATGGCGAAGATTGTACGGATGGCCAATGATCCCAAACCCAAGGATGTCCCTTCTGCCGCCCCGCTTGAAACTTGCGTAGCGGGTCGCCGTAATACGCGCATCGATCGAATCGAGCATGAGCTGGAAATTTCTTACTATCGTCTCGCGCAGCTTGCCCGATACAAGCTGGTCGATTCCGGGAATACCCACGACCGCGCGAACTGAAAGCTGGACCTCTGTGCCATTGGGATTTTGCTTTAATTGCCATCTCCCCTCAAATTCGGTCAAATCGCCTTTGATGGCTTGGAACGAAATGGCGAAATTGGAAAAATCGAAGGTATCTCTTTCGTACCAATGGATGGGTATGCCGTCGAAAACCACATTCCATTCTGTGATCGCGCCGTCTTCCAAGGTTTCCAGGACGTTGTTGCTTTCGACATTCGGCATGAATTTTGGAAAGTCTTCGATGCGCGAAAGCATTCGAAGGACAATCCACCGTTTCGCGCGAACAACCTTGGAAACGTTGACTTCGATCTCAACGGGTTTTGGCTGCATGCTTTCTCCGAATAATACCGGACTTACTTATGCGTATTGCCTTTTCAGCCACTCGTCGATTCTTTCCCGCTCAAAGCGCCACTGCCGGCCGACTTTGGCGGCGGGGATCTTCTGCTTGCGGGCCATGCGGTAGACTGTCGCGCGGTTGACGCGCAAAAGCCTCGACACCTCATCCAAAGTCAAAATCCTGCCATCCACCGGTTCGCTCCTTTCCAATCATCCTGCATGAAAACAAAAAAGCACTCCCGCTTCATGCGAAAGTGCAGACCTCTGGCGCCCCCACGATAAAACCGTTCTAAAAAAGGTTCTCCCACGTGTAGAGTTCAGCACGTGCCTTTCGCTTAGAACTGTTGGGAACTAAATGTATCGAGCGTTGCCGTACGTAGCTGGAAAGAGACAGCTTACCTTAAAAACTAAGTATGATGACTGTCTTGATGTGAGATATTTAGGTGAGATTCAGGTTGCAATTAGGTGAGCATTATTATACACGAATGGGCATGAGAGTCAATGGCTCTCACATAGAATGACCCATCCATATGCCATGCAGATGGTTATAGAGGCTCATAATGGCGGAGTAGGCTTTTAAGGTGGGGAAGCGTCAGAAAAGTGGCTTCCTCGGGGTTGATGAGAAACCGCTCGGCCTCTAGCCGGACTGGTTTAAAATCTACCGACTCCAGGCGCTCCATGAGCTTTCGCATGAAGCCGGCCCGGGTAATGTCGTGGCCCTTCCCTTCAGTCTGACGGATGGCGTTATTCAGCAAGGTGAAATTCGGCTGAATGCCCCTGCCCAGGTACCACATGAGGTCGTAGTAGTCCCTTCCTTTCGTGTATCGGCGGAAAAAAAGCGCGTGCAGTTTGGTCGCAAAGAGCGAGCTCAAATCATACGTCGTGACGCTGTAAGAGATGGGGGCCGTTACCAGAGCCGGTTCTTTGGTCCCCCCCTTTGGAGGCCGTCGGTCCACCTCACATTTAACCGTGAGCTTCTGTTCTGGCATCGGCGTAAGCCTGAATTCTTGCAGAAGGCCAGGGAAACGGAGATCGGCCCGTGCCACGGTTTTCACCTCCTTAACGCTATAGGTGAAGGGCAGTTCCACGGAAGTAAGATCCTTTTGGACTTTTTTGAGAAGCGCCTCGAACCGAAACCCTATGGCCTTTTCCAAAGAAAAATCCAAATCTTCGGAATAACGCTGGGTGTGGTAGAGCAGGCGCAGGGCGGTCCCGCCCGTAAATACCAGGGCCTGAAAGGCGCCATGCCGGTAGAGGCTTTGCAGGATGAAGTGCTGGAGGAATTCGGCAAGCACGAGCCTGCGCAGGGGCGCCCGTCTTTCCTGGGCCAGTGCCTGGCGAATAAGGTCTTTCATCGCACACAGGCCTTCACAAACGCCGTAACGACACGCATGAGCTTTTTGGAATTAAACCGACGGGCGTGGGCCTTGAGCTCGGCGGGTTGGAGCTGGGAGCAGTTTTGGAACCGGTAGGATTCGCTCCATTGGGCCCGGTCGCCAGGATTAAAAGATGCTAAATTAAGATAAAAAAAGTCGACCAGGGCCTTTTCGGGGCTGGCCACCAAAATGGAAATGTCATTCGCTCCCGGGATGCTGCGAAATCCCCTGAACCCCCCCCGACAGACCTGCTGATAAGTAAATAGGCCGAAGTCATTCCTGAAGCGTGCAGTTTTCCGGACGCTTACTGACGTTGTGGCGGCCACAAACTCGGGAATAAGCCCGTAAAGGGCGAGTGCCGATTCCAGACTGACATAAGACGGAATATAGATTTGATTGGCCAGGTAAAAAAGCGAGGGCTCGTGCGTGCGCTCCTCTGGACTCAAGACATACAGTCCCCTTCGGAGCGCCCTCACCCAGCCCTTTTTCTTCCATTGGGAAAGCTGGACCTTGAGGCTCGGGACCCGGTCGGTCAAGCCCCCAAGCATGGTGGTTGAGAACAGTGGATACCGTTTAACTCTGGTTTTAAAGGCTGAGAATGTCATTTCCGTTAGTTAACCTTTAGTTTAACTAACAGAAATTATATCATATTCACGACCTGCCGGCAAGTGGCTACACTAGACCTTAGCGACAATGCCTCCCATCTCGCCCTCACTGAAGGCCCGCAGGGTCTGTGACTTGACGTTCCCCAAAGATCCCATCTTGAGCATGAGACTTGCCATCGCTTCCTCGCTCGAGGCGTCAGCCGTGGCCACCACGTCGTAGGTGCCCAGCGTCCAATAGATGTCCTTGATCGTGACCCCCATACCCTTAGCGGCGTCCCGGAAAGCCTTCGCTCGCTTCTGCGTATCCTTCACCGCTTTAATCCCCTGCTCTGTGAACTGTCCCAAAACAATGTAATGAGCCATGTCTTGCCTCCTTCTTTATTATTACTAGTACTCCTCAGTGCTTCACACGCCCTCACCGATAGGCCTCCCGGCGGTGAGCGACGCGCACCACAATGACACGTGGACCCTCAATCCTGTACACAATACGATAGTCCCCCACCCGCAACCGAAAATGCCGCTCTATTATACCGACAAGCACCTTTACCCGTGCACTCGTACCCGGATAAGGTGCCTCTTGGAGGACTCTGGAAGCCCGCAGGAGCTGGAGCCGAATCTTCGGATTAAGCCTTTTGAGGTCCCGTTCGGCAGGAGGAGCAAATTCAACTTTGAAGACGCTCAAGCTCGCGCTCAGTTTGGGTGAGAAGGTTATCTAACGAGGCTCCTCCCTTCTTCGTATACTCTTCGTAGGAGTCCTCCAAGCTCTGCAGGAATTTCGGTGAATGTGCCAGTAAATAATCTTCCAGATCATCTTCCGTCACGGCGTGCAAAACCACCTTGGGCTTGCCGCGCAACGTCACGATGACATTACCCTTGCCCGCCTTTCTGATAATTTCAGAAATGTGGTTCTTCAGCTCTCGAATATTGACAAATCTCACCATGGTTTTTTGCAGCCTCCAATTGTAGCTACAAATGTGGCTACATGCTTATTATGCCACATAGGTACTCGCAGGTCAAGGGTGACCGTGCTCAATGAGAAGTGAGAAGTGAGTACCAAGCCGGTACTCTTCACTATCGCTCCTTTAGGGGTTTTAGAATGACTTTCGTTGCGTGTGGTCGAACCAGTCTATCCAGTTTTGGGCGCGCTGGATGTAGGTATGGTCTCGCAGGACACGCTCGCGACCTCTTTTGACCATCGCTTTTCGCTGGTTCTCATGAGTCAGGTAGTATCGTGCCTTATCTCGCAATTCTTCAGGCGAGCTGAAGGCGTCCGTCTCTTTTCCCACTTGAAATGCATCCGGCAACTCCATGACCCATTCCGTAAGAAGTAAGTTCCCGCAGGCCGGTATATCGAAATGGCGCCATTGCAGTTCCGTGCTCTCGCGCTGCCCGGACGGCGTTGGCACCATCAGATGTTCTCGTTGAATATTGATAAGTATCTTCGTCATTTGATAACAATCGACCAATTTGCGTCCGTACACGCCGCGCCGACCGATAAGCGCACGTCGAAGCGGCAAGGAGGAGCACATCGTATCCCAGTTCGGACCCCAGATTACGAGTCCCAGATCGCTCACGGGTTCCAGATAACGAACCCGTTTTTCAGAAAAGGTGCCAATTTGCCCTAAAGGGAGCGGGGCTTGAGTCGTGCTATCACTCCTCGGGTGAAAATAATCAGGGTCTGTGGCAAAGGGAAGGTAAGCGGCCTCAGGAAAGCCCATCTCGTGCAGTTGGCGGACCGCAACCATCGACGTACTGACGATCCGATCGTATGCCGATAAGCCGATATGTAATTCCTTTTTTAAAGGACCTTCCGTCAGCCAGGCGGCCACCTGCATGCGCGACCGTTTTTTGATCGTGTGCAGGGCTGAGTCCGTAAAGAGATTGCCCCCCAGTTCAATCAGCAAATCGTATCGAGCTTGATCCATCGCTTTAAAAACCTTATGGATTGCAAATTCCTTCGGTTTCCATTCCCAATGGGACTTCCAAGGTTTGGGCAGCCGCTTCACGCATGTGCCCCATAGAGGACGGTCGCGGACAGGCAAGAGCACCGCGTGGTGCCCCAGTGTCCGAAATGCCCTGACGAGATGTGTGCCAAAGGGGGGGTGAGGTTTCTTGCGACCGTACGTGATGAGGATGTTCATGGCTCTCCGCTCTTAATAATAATCTACTCTATTTTTGTACTTCACTCTCCCCGCCACCGCAGTAACGTATACTGCTCCCCCGGGGACCGGGTCCGGTATACGATACGATATAACCTGGTAAGCAAGACTAGAAACTGACTTTACAGGTCCGTGCTGTAAACCTGAACATCCTCGTCTACTAAACCAGGAGGAGCGAATTGGCGCAGGCTGGTGTTAACAGTATCAATGAAATTCCGGAAGTAAAGCTGCCATTCCAGAGGCATATTGCTAACCCAGGCCTCCCCCATGTCCGTAAGCACAATATCACCCTGAGGTGTTGGCGCAATCATCTGTTGGCAAAAGGATGCTGCACTACAGACAAAAATACCGGTTCCTATATTAATTATGAAAACAATTACGAGTAGTATGCGCAACAATACTCGTGGCCTCGTTACGATAAAAAGCGTTCTGACTGCTGGGACTAACAGCAAAAAGAGTAAGACATACGAAACGCCGGTATCCACCGAATTATTAATATTTCGCAACAAGGCAATTATAGGGACATCGGACGTCACTCCGTAGCGCATGGCATAGAACATTAGAAAAGTACAAGGCAGCATCAAAACACCTAATACGATATAGAGCCGCCTTGCCCAATTTCTGAACTGACGTATCTTCAACAGTACCATAATCCAAACGCCTATTACAAGAATCCAGGTAATACTGTTAAAAAGAGCGGCAAAAATGCTGGGCGCAATTAAAACTGAATTTACAATTTCTATGCTTAGCTGCGAGAGACTAAAGATGATTGCCAGGCAAATGAACACTTTCAAACTCTTTTGCGCCCAGCCCGGTGATGCCTGCTCTTGCGGTGTGAGCGGTACAGACTTACCTGTAACCTCAAGCGGCATCGTACAAGCGCTTTGGGAAGAACTAAACAATCTTTTGCCATTCCAAGTTAGCCACAGCTCTGAATTACCCTTTAAGCCGGACATTAATTGGACCTTAATTGTAGATTTATCCTCCAAATAGAACTCTTGCCCTCTCTTAAGATCTCTTAGAAACTGCACGGAACCCAATTCTTTCTTGCCTTGGCGAACAATCAGGTTTTCCCATTGCCCTGTCCATGATACTTCCAGATAGGAACGGCCTCTTGGTTGAAGAGCAAATTTTTGTGTGATTCTGTCATTTTTTTTCATTTTTAATTATGGAATGACCACCTGTCCCCCGCGCGCCCGGCACACACAACGAGAAAGAGGAGATCTCCGGCGGAAGGTTTCAGACCATACCTTTTGATGTAGCTTCTTCGCATCCTTATAAACATTTGCCTAGGCAGCACACGCCGTAGCAAAAGAAAGACAGCCTCACTCCCGTTCATATTATTTGCTTTGCTCCTGAACGCTCACAGCCCGAGTTCATTGGCATTTGGCAGACAATGTCCCCGGGGTGCTTGGTACGCTGCGTATTTACTTATTTGCTTAAAATGGTACGGTTTGACGGGGAGCACCTCACACCTCAACGCTAGTCCGGGGGCTTTGGCCACCCACTCTTCCGTAGCGCTCGATAGAGCGCGTTCGCATACACGGCGTTTCCCTCCTTAGTGAAGTGTGGATCCCAGTCCAGATAGAGCTTGGCCGCGCCCGCTACCTGGAGATCTTCGTAGGGATCGATGAAGCCGAAGCCGCGCGGGCTGCAGAAGTTTGCTAGTTTCATCTGATAGAACTCCTTGCGGCTATGCTCGAATTGCTCCTTCGGTGGAATCGCTGCAATGTAGAACGTAATCTTCCGCTCCGCACACTGTTGGTGTATCACATCCAGGTGCTCGAAGACCTCCTGCCAGTTTGCCTGGAGAGCCACGTTGCTTCGCGGATCTGCCAGCCTGCCGAAAAGGCTATAGTAACAACGGGTCAACACCTTCACAGTCAACAAGTGGCTTACCAGCCATTGGCCGAGGACTGACTGCGGCTTCGTTGGCTTCCAGTGACCGACGGTAACGTGCTCGCTGAACCCGGTGTCGTTAGCGAAAACATTCAGCAACACCAGATCCGGTGTTACCTCCAGCAGGATGTCTGCTAGCCGGAAGCGCTCTTCTCGTGTGTTGTAGCCACTCACCCCGGCATTCAGGACGCGCAGGCGCAAACCATCCACCATGCCGAGGCGTTCTAGCTTGGCTGCGATCGTGTCAACATCGTCCACGTAGGGCCCCTCGGTGAAGGAGTCGCCTAGCATCAAGATGGTAGCCATCGGTCGGGCTGAGTCCGCTGCCCCAGGCCACGCGGTGCGTCTGAAGCCCTGGGTATCATAGTGGGCGAGCGCAACCCCTCCCTCGAATCCTTCTAGCAGAGGGGCTGTCTGCGGCGTAAGTGGCACATGCATGTGCCCGATCCGCTTGTTATAAACCATGGCAATGGTGCGGTTGGGTTTCGGTGTCCAGTACTTCCCAGGGACGATGTCAATGAGCTCCTGGGATACCCCAACATCTTCCCGTACCCATGTGACAGCTTGCATCCCGGCGTTCTGTAGAGCGAGGAGTCCCCGCTCATTCGCCCTGTAGCTCCATTCGCGTTGGACCTTTCGAACGAAAAGCCGCTTGGATAGGTCTATCCCTTGGAGGAGCCCCTCAACAATAAGGAGGGATAACGCAAGCGCCGCTAAGCGGAACAACCGTGAATTCGAAGTCATGCGGTTCATTTATGCGCTACTTTACGCAGATTTTTCTCGAAGTGCACGGCACTTGGCAAGTCAGCGGCTTCCACGACTCAGTGCGTCCAAACGCCTGTCCAGGCTGTTGATACGGTGTAACAGGTAATGATAATGCCGCGTTTCACGGCGCGAGAGTCGTCCCATGCGCTCAGTAAAGTGGGCGATGCGGTTTTGAAGAAGCTGGAATTGCTCGGCATTTCCAGGAGGCCCTGGAGGGCCGGGAGGTCCCGGCGGTCCCTGGGGTCCGGGAGAACCTGCCCGTGTCAGGGCTTCTTCAACCTTTGAATTGAGAACAACAAAAACGTCTGGACTGCTTTTTACCCCATAGGAATCCGTAACTACGAGCTGAATTACTTCTTCGACCAGACCAAGAGCGCGGACATTCTGAAGTGGCTCCGGGCCCTTAGAAAGGATAACTCCATCTGGAAGTCGCGTCCATTCGTAACGGGCAATCGTACCATCAGGGTCGGACGAAAGAGAGCCATCTAGCATCACACTTTCATTCGCATTGGCTGTAATAACATCCTCTCTAGCTTCAGCAGTCGGCACCATATTCTCCCCTTCAAAAAATGTCCTAAAGGGATAGTCGTCTATCCCACTTGTGTCAACACGACTTGGAGGGAAACCCCGCACCCAATCACCGCCCGGAGCCAGATGGTAAGCGTGCCCTCGTGAATATTCGTCGTCTCGCCCGAGCTCTAGAACTAAAGCCCCGGGAGAACCCGGTGTTAAGAAGTGCACGATATGATAAGTTTGCCCTGGAGTAAGTTCAACTGGTGGGTCAAAAATAATTGCCTCAACTTCGATCATTCCATCAAGAGAATAGGCTTGAATATGCCCCACTTGAGTGGATTCCGCTATGACCCCGTCGCTTGGGAAACCGTTTACATCTTCCCGAAGTTGAACTGTGAGAAACTGGTGAACTTGATCGATCAACTCCACTGCACTGACCGTTGTTACACTGGGAATAAATGATTGGGAAAGATGGAACGAGTCTACAAGGACAAAAGGCCGCGGTCCCCATGCACTTTCCTGATCAGTAAAAGTGCCCTCCACCGTTTCTGCCCCACTAGGACTGGGCAAAGATACGGGTGAAATGGTAATAAGCATTGCGAGCAATAATTTGTAATAGGTAAGCATATTGTTTCCCCTTTTGCTGTATACTCTCTCCGTTAGTACGACAGTGCACCTGACCCGGTGTAACGCTTCATAATCTTGGTAACAACCTAGTGGAATAGAACGTGTCTAGTGACCGGCACTCTATTGAATTCACCCTCCCCCGGTCTCCGTCATAGACAAATCTTGTGGTCTTAACGGCTGGGGATAAGTTTATTGTATCAGCTTTTGGACTTTTTTTGAGATGAGCTGTCTACTGATGACTTGAGTTCTTTTCGACACCAATCAGCATACGAGGTCCACTTTTTTATCATTTCTTTGTCAGAGGAAAGTCTTAGTGCCTGTTCGTATTTCTTCAGTGCTTCGTTCATCTTTCCTCGCTCCACAAAGACATCAGCCCAAGTCCCATAGACCCACGAGCGCGTTTCCTTTTCGCTTTTCTTAAATGAGAGGGCTTTGTGAAAACACTTTTCACTTGCTTCATTTTTTCCCATCCTGTGCAGACACCAGGCCTTGTCATTGTAAACACAACAGAGGGTATCTTGATCCGTGGTGTATCCATACTCTCGATTATCAATGGTTTGAATCAGCTTATCAGCTACGGACAGGGCTTCAGGGTAGCGATCTAAATTTTTGTAAGCAATCACAACATAGCGGTATAGTTCCTCGCGGTCTTCGGGTTGAGGCGCAAACACCAAGGCTTTTTCCAAATGCTCAACGGCTTTTGAAAAATTCTCCGCATCGATATAAGCACTTCCCAAACCCCTGTGTATAGTAAATGCGTCATCCTCTTTCACCGAGAGGTTAAGGGCCCTCTCATAAAAACCGATAACCTTTTGTGGAAACACATTGGTTTCCTCATTTAACCGTGCCGCTAGTAAGCACAATCTGTATGCCTCCTCCGTTGATGGAGCTTCTGGCAAGAGGGTTATTTTAGTGATTTGTTCTAGCAGCTTAAATGCTTCGTTGTCCTTGCCCGCTTGCTTGAGAGAGCAGACTTTTTCTAGGACATCATTGTACTCTTTAAAAGTGGTCGGCAACTTTGCGCTAAACTTCTTCATCGGTCGGGCCCGTGGATAAGGTCAACTGAATTCTCGGCACTCTGATTGAATATGTGGACTATCCTCTGCCACTTGTTCATCTTCGACGGATCTATGTCAGGGAAGTACTCTCCACCCTCTGGTGCCACCCTAGGCACTCGATTCCGTGACGCAGGGGCTGGTTTGGGCCGTTTTCTAAATATGTCTTGTCTTGCTTTACCTATTATCTTTCCTCTTCTATTAAGATCCGGCTTCTTATTTGGTTTGTTCGGCTTCGCAAGATTGGCCCCTGGAGGCGCGCCCGAAACAGGCATGCCTGGTACAAAACTCACTCCCATCCCGGTAGGGGTTACCACCGGTATAGGATACCCCCCGGGGGGACCGCCTGGGGGAAGCCAGGTAGTGGGATCTGAAAATGAGCTGGTATCACGGGGTCTTACCCCATTGGCGCTGTCCAATGCCGCCTGGCTTGTAGCTACCGTCGCCATAGAGGGCACGAGGTGGACGACGCTCTTCCCAAGCCAGCTTAAGACGTCTTGTGCTCCGACCTCCTGCATGACTTTAATGGTTGTAACAACCATTTTCTCGCCTGCCTGGGTGGCGAGCTCTTTCCCGGCGGAGCCGGCCAGTTGGCCGATGCTCGAAAGCTGGCTTAAGCTATTGAGAAGGGAGGCTGCCCCGGCGATGATCCCAGCCACTTGACCTACGATCCCAGCGATCGAGGCAAACTTGGCATGCCCTGTGGCACTAGCCACCACACTAGCAACCGTTGAGACAAAGGAGAGGCCTATGAAAAATGCAAACCAGAAGAAATTCCCCGTGGGGTCTACGAGATTAACCGGATTGTTTCGAACGTAACTATACCGGTTAAAGCTCTGGGGATCGCTGGGATCCTGGACCACCCAATCCGGACTAATAAACCTCCCCACCTTAGGGTCGAAAGAACTGGCGAGCTATCAGATTTCCCCTATAAGAAAGAGCGAAAATCCCAAACCTACAGCGATTTTTTGTGAAATTTCTCTGTAGGTTTTTCTATTCTCTCACTCTCAAAAATAGTTGTAAAGAGCAAAAAAGTGTCCCTCCCACCCCCGGCTTAAAGGGCCTGCGGCCGGGCGGCGGCGGCCGCAGGCCCCGTGTCCTCGCCCTTGAAGGGGTTTAAGAAGCGCCGGGGGCTCGTCCACCGCGCCCCCTTTGGGGGCGCTTAAGCCGGTTTTCTTGAATCTTAAGTCATGGGACACGGACACTTCCTTTCCCGGGGGTGACAGCGGGTGTGAATGGCTTTTAAGTCTTTAGGGGTAAGACGGGTGTAGAGTTGGGTGGAGGTGATCCTTCGGTGGCCTAACTGCTCTTGGACATACCTAATATCGGCTCCATTCTTGAGCATCAAGGTGGCACAGGCCACTCGAAAGGAGTGGGGAGAGACGGGCTTTCTTAAGTGGGCGTTAAAGGCGTGTTTTTTGACTATGTTTAAGACACCGTCGGTGTCGATGCGTTT
>JACQSF010000030.1 GCA_016206085.1 Candidatus Uhrbacteria bacterium | reverse complement strand
TCGCCGACTCCAGCTCAGCGATGGTCGGATCGTCCACGAAGGACGGTTCTCCCTCGACACGGCCTCCCTCACCTGGTCTCCCAACGAGCAGTCGCTCGCTGCGAGGATCCTCGAAGGCGAGGGCCACGACCGTGTTCTCCATGAGCGGATCGTCGGCACGTCAATCAATCGTTCCATCGCCCTCGGACTCCAAGTCCGGGAGATGCTGGTCGATGACCGCGGTCGCCTGGCCGCGTGCATCCAGCACGACGGGATGTACGACCAGCCCATCATCGGAGGACGTGCCGGCACGCAGGTGCCGCTCGCCTGGAACCTCCACTACACGCCAGACGGACACATCTCATGGACCGTGGTCCATGACGATAGGATCCTCACCTGGATCCAGGAACCGTCGGCCATCGAGGTCGCCGGTCACGCGACGCGCTAGTCCAACGGGCTGGCGCTTTTTAATTCAGGTCTGTGTCATTGCGAGCCACGCGAAGCAATCCTCCGACGTGTCGAAAGATTGCTTCGGCCTTCGGCCTCGCAATGACACATGTAAGATTTGTGTTAGACTGGGCTGGTATGTTTCAGACTTACAAACATGTCCATTTTGTCGGGATTGGCGGGATTGGGATGTCCGCGCTTGCTAAGTGGTTTTTGCATGAGGGAGTCAAGGTGAGTGGATCGGATCTTCACTTGAGCACGGTCACGCATGACCTTGAGACGCGTGGGGCAAAGATTTACTCCGGTCATGCTGGCGCGAACCTCGCAGAGAGCGTCGATCTCCTCATTTATTCGCCGGCTGTTCCAGACACGAACCTCGAGCGCGTTGCCGCGCGTGAGCGGGGAATTCCTGAACGGACGAATTTCGAAGTGCTTGGAGAAATCTCGAAATCGTTTTCCACGATTGTGGTGAGTGGAACCAACGGAAAGTCGACAACAACGGCGATGCTTGGGCTCATGCTTGAAGCGGCGGGGTATGATCCTACCGTTTTGGTCGGTTCCTTTGTTCCAGGATTCAAGGATGGCAACTTTCGTCATGGGGGAGGTCGTTTCTTCGTCGTTGAGGGCTGTGAGTATCGAGCCAACATGTTGCAGTTTCATCCCGAGATGATCATCCTGACCAACATCGAAGAAGACCATCTCGATTACTACCGTGGCCTCGCGCATATCCAGGAGACGTTCCAGATATTTGTCGATAAACTGAAAGGGCAGGGAATGGTGGTTGTGAATGCTGATGACCCTGGGAGTGCCGTCTTGAAGGTGAATCGTCCAGTGACCTATGGCGCCTCTAGGCCCAATACGACGTATGCCTTCTCAGAACGCAAAACGGCCATGGGTAGCCAGACGATCCGCACCAACGTCGGTGAGCTAGAGTTGCAGATCCCGGGTGAGTTCAATGTCTACAATGCCCTTGCGGCGATGTCAGCGGCGCTTGAACTAGGCGTGCCATTTGAGACGTGTCGTCGAATCCTTAAGGACTTTCGAGGAATCTGGCGGCGGTTTGAGCGTGTGGGCGTTTGGAAAGGTGCGGACATCATTACCGATTACGGTCATCATCCATCAGCCATCAAACAAACGATCGAGGCCGCGCGGGAGTTCTTTCCCGGTCGTCGTATCGTGCTGTGCTATCAGCCACACCAACATGATCGAACCAAGAAACTCTTTGACGAATTTATTGAAACGTTGCCGCTTGCCGACCATCTCATTCTTGCCGAGATTTACGACGTGGCCGGACGAAACAAGGAGCATGACGTGAGCTCAGGAGATCTCGTCGAGGCAATCTTAAAAAATGATCCAGGCAAGGATGTCCGCTATGCACAGGATCTGCCCGCGGCCGAGTTCCACCTGCGCGAGATTGTTCAACCGGGCGACGTTATTCTCGTGATGGGCGCCGGCGACATCGACGAGGTGGCGAGGAAACTTATATGACAATAACCGAGCAACTCCAGACCATTCTTAGCGCACGGGTCACGGAAAATGAACCCATGAGCAAGCACACGAATTTTCGAATTGGCGGACCAGCGAAGTGGTTTGTGGAAGTGCGGTCGGTTGAGGAGCTGAAACAGGTTTTGGCGATCGCCGCCGAGAACGGGTTGGCGACATTTGTTTTTGGCGGAGGATCGAACTTGCTCGCAAGTGATCGTGGATTTGACGGTATCGTTATCAAAATCGCCATGCGCACATATAGTATTCAAGGGACGCACGTACGAGCTGACGCGGGAGTTCTTTCCTCTGCGCTTGCGCGCGCGACAGCCAACGCTGGACTCAAGGGTCTTACCTGGGCGATCTCGCTACCTGGAACGGTTGGCGGTGGTGTGCGAGGAAACGCCGGTTGTTTTGGTGGGGAGATGAAAGATCGACTGGTGAGCGTGCAGGTGCTTAGAGGTGGAAAGTTGGTGGAGGTGGCGAAGGTGGATTTGAAGTTTGGCTACCGTGAATCTGCGATCAAGCACTCGGACGATATTATTCTCTCTGCGACGTTTGAACTTGAGGAAGGTGATGCTCGTGAACTCAAATCCGAGCTCGACGATAAGCTCATGAAACGAAAGACTTCACAGCCGCTCGACGCTGGGTCGGCAGGATGTATGTTCAAGAACTACGAGGTTCTCTCTGATGAGGAGCTGCAACGACTTGAGGGAAAAATCGATCTACCTCTAGAGATGAAGTCAGCCCGACGGATAAGCGCGGGCTGGCTCATCGACAAGCTCGGTCTCAAAGGAACACAGATCGGCGGGGCAAAAGTGAGTGACGTGCACGGAAACTTCGTGCTAAATACCGGTTCCGCCACGGCGGACCATGTCGTGCAACTCATCGCACTCATCAAGACTCGCGCCCGTAACGAGTTTGGGATACAGTTAATGGAGGAGGTTCAGTATGTCGGGTTTTAACCTTTCTACCTAAGCCACCTTTTCCACCTTCCACCTCTCCTATGCGCATCATCTCCATAAAAGGTACCAACATGCCCCTCACCGATGCGATTAAGTCTCGGGTCGAAGAACAAGTCAAGGCGCTCGAGAAACTTACAATTTGGTTTGAGCCCGCAGCGGAATTGAGTGTTGAGGTGGGAAAATCAACTAAGCACCACGCTAAAGGCCCCTTCTATCTTGCCGAATTTCAGCTTCATGTTCCTGGTTCAGAGCTCCGCGCCACAGCGCAAGAAGAGGATCTCTACCATGCGATCCTTGTGGCGCGAGATCAGATTCGACGACAGCTCAAGGATTACAAGACAAAACTCAAGGATAAACATGAAAGAGGTGGTCGACCAGATAAGGGATAAAGACGGCGGGGGCAACCCCGCCTGCGGGTCATAGCCCGCGACGACGGGCGACGACCCGTCGTTTACTTTTCTCAACGAATGTCGCATAATCTGCCCGTATGTCAAAGATTTTGAAGGTCCTTTTTGGTGATCCAAACAAGAAACTCTTGTCCGAACTTGGGCGGGAAGTAGAGAAGATCAATGCCCTTGAGAGTGGGTTGCTGACATTAAGCGACGAACAACTAAAAACGAAAACACAGGAGTTCAAGAATCGACTCGCTGCGGGAGAAACACTCGATGACCTCGTTCACGAGGCCTTTGCGGTTGTGCGCGAAGCTGGGCGTCGAACACTTGGTCAGCGACATTTTGACGTGCAGCTCATCGGTGGACTCGTGCTTCATCGTGGGCAGATCGCGGAGATGCGCACCGGTGAGGGAAAGACGCTCACGTCTACACTTGCCCTCTACACAAACGCTTTGCGCGGTCAGGGATGTCATCTCGTGACCGTGAACGACTATCTTGCCAAACGCGATGCGGTTTGGATGGGACAGATTTTTGATTTTCTCGGACTGCGTGTCGGGTGTATCCAGCAAGACGGAGGACTCATGTATGACGCTTCGTACAAACATGCGGAAGGAAGTCTTGAGGAGGGAATGGCAGATGAACAGCGAGATGAGACGGGCAGTTTTCATGTTCGCGAGGACTATTTGCGTCCGTGTTCACGAAAAGAGGCATACGCCGCGGACATCACATACGGAACAAACAATCAATTTGGATTCGACTATCTTCGCGACAACATGGCTCCGACGCTTGACCAGTGTGTTATGCGCGAACTTCATTATGGGATCGTTGATGAGATCGATTCAATCTTAATCGACGAGGCACGGACCCCGCTCATCATTTCAGCTCCGGCGGAGAAGTCCAATGATCTCTACTATCGGTTCGCGCAGATCGCGGCCACGCTTAGTGAGAAAGAAGATTTCAACATTGATGAGAAGATGCGTGCGTCCACGTTGACAGAAGCTGGAATTGAAAAGATTGAACGGACTCTTGGGATTGAAAACCTGTACGCCATCGATCAGGGGCTGTATCAACGTTTTGCGGACACCGCCTTGCGCGCCCGCGCGAACTATCAACGAGATGTCCATTATGTTGTGAAGGACGGAAATGTTCTTATTGTTGATGAGTTCACTGGCCGGCTAATGCCAGGACGTCGATTCTCCGAAGGCATCCACCAGGCGATCGAGGCCAAGGAAGGTGTGCCGATTCAAAACGAGAGTCGCACCATGGCAACGATTACGTTTCAGAATTTATTCCGCATGTACCACAAGCTCTCGGGGATGACCGGTACGGCCGCCACCGAGGCTGAAGAGTTTGCCAAAATCTATAACCTGGAGGTTGTTGAAATTCCCACGAACAAGCCTGTCACGCGTGTGGACGCGCAGGACCGTATTTACAAAACGGAAGCAGGGAAGTACGTGGCCCTCGCGCGAGAGATTAAGGAGTACCAACAAAAAGGACAGCCGGTTTTGGTGGGTACAGTGAGCGTAGAAAAGAATGAAATTCTCTCGTCGTTGTTTACCAAGGCGGGGATTCGACATGAGGTTTTGAACGCAAAGAATCACACACGCGAAGGTGAAATCATCGCCCAGGCCGGACGCAAAGGGGCGGTCACGATCGCAACCAACATGGCAGGACGCGGAGTCGACATTAAGCTTGGAGGGAATCCCGCGACCAAGGATGAAGAGGAAGAAGTGAAAGGCCTTGGCGGACTGCATGTGATTGGAACAGAGCGTCATGATTCTCGTCGTATCGACAACCAGTTGCGCGGACGATCTGGTCGACAGGGTGATCCTGGATATACGCAATTCTATCTTTCTATGGAAGATGGACTCATGCGCATCTTCGGTTCGGACCGTGCAAAGGGCATGATGGATCGACTTGGCATTCCCGACGATCAACCGATCGAGGCAAAACTCATTACGAGTTCGATCGAGAAGGCACAGGTACGCGTTGAAGGTCATCACTTTGATGCGCGCAAACACTTGCTCGAGTATGACGATGTGCTCAACAAACACCGCGAGATTATTTACGCACGACGTCGTGAGGTGCTCGAGGCGTTTGCCCATGAGCCCGAGAAACTCCGGGATCGTATTCTCGACATCATGGAGGGCGAAGTCGAGCAGATTGTCCTGTTCCACTCATCAGAGGTCGGAGGGTCTGCGTGGGATGTGAAGGAGATTATCGAATCGATTGCAACAATCGTAGCGCTCACACAGGAGCAGAAGAATGAACTTGCATCGATCGGACAGTCTGTCGCAAAGGATAAAGAGGAACTTGCACATGGTCGTTCAGAAGTGATTGGGAAGATCATGGAGATCATTCGTGCGCAGTACGACAAACTCTACGAGGTGTTTGAGGAGCAGAAGAATGTGTATAGCATCGAACGGGCGGTGATCCTGCGGGCGATCGATATGCTGTGGATCGACCACCTTGCCGCGATGACGGCATTGCGAACAGGAATCGGACTCCAAGGCTATGGCCAGCGAGATCCACTTATCGAGTACAAAAAAGAAGGTTACAACATGTTCCAGCACCTGCTTGGGTCGATTAACAACGAGATCACGCAAACGTTCTTTAAGTACGCCAAGCACGCGGTGGACATGAAGGTGCAAGCTGAGTTGGGACGATCAGTATTCCAGAAAGCGGGTCTTGTTTTGCAAGGCGCACAAAAAACGAGTAACGGAAACGGAGTCGAAGGTTCTGCTGGTAGCCCCAGGCTTCAGCCTGGGGAATCGTCAGAAAAAGTGGGAAGAAACGATTCCTGTCCATGCGGATCGGGGAAGAAGTATAAGAAGTGTCATCTCAATGGGAACGAATAACAGGTGTGCGTATTTTTGGATTCAGACTTTTGGCATGGTTGGCAATACTCCCGCTGGCGTCACAAAATGAAGAATAGTTTTTGGATCGACAAGATTGAACGGAATCGAGCACGGGACAGAAAGGTCACCTTAGGGCTTCGACGGCTTGGATGGTCTCCAATCCGTGTTTGGGAGCATAATCTCATGGACAGTCTGGACAAGGAGATCGCTCGGATTCTGAAAGTCATTAAAATGGCTAAAAAGAGGCCGAAAGTGAATAGTCAAGTCGTCAGTGCACCACCACCCATCAGCCAATGAACTCCCTTGAGAATTCATTGGCTGTTTTGTATTCCAGGATCTTGAGAGGGGTATTGTTGAGTCGTTCTTGTATGACATAGATGTCGTAGGCGGTTAGTTGTGAGAAGTCTGTTCCTTTGGGAAGGAAGCGACGAATACGAGCGTTCATGTTTTCAACAGCACCTTTTTGCCAGGAACAGTATGGGTCGCAGTGGTAGGTGTCGAGGTGATAGTCGAGTCTGAGTTTGTAATGGTTGGCTCCCTCTGTGCCTCGGTCAAGTGTGATGCTCTCCCAATACTCTGCTCCCATCTCTTCAATCCGACATCTGAGAACTTCTTCAGTCGAGACTGCTGTCATGTCAGAGATGAGTGAGATGCGCACAAGCTGTGTAAGTCTTTCTTTTTGTACGGACAGAGCAGGTCTGGTTGAGCCTATAATCGAGTCACTCTCCCAGTGACCGAATGTCTGTTTCTTGTTGATTTCTTCAGGTCGATACGCAATGGGTGTCATGTAGAGAATCCCCTTGTTTTTAGGACTCTTTCTGCCTTTGTATGTGCGTCGCTTCTTGTGTTGACGCGGCAGATGTTGGTACAGTCCCATAAACCGTCCTTCACCTTCGTAGATGTAGCTATATATCGTCTCGTGGCAAACGTACGACTGGGCTACCTGCGGATCTGGATGGTTTTTTAGTTTCCCAGCAATTTGCTGAGGGCTCCAAGAGTCATCCCTGAGTTTCTGGATGACCCAGTTACGCAAGACGTCATCCTCGTCAAGCTTACGAGTCTGTACTCGCGCTGAGCGTTTCGTCGCTTTCTCATGTGCATCCTTTGCACGATACTTCCCATCCCTCCCTTTGTTACGCTTCACTTCCCTGGAAATGACAGAGTGATCTCGATAGAGCTTTCTGGCGATCCTCCTTATTTCCCACTGTCCTCGAAGGTACAGCTCGATCTGTTCTCGCTCGTAGAGCGTTATAGGTTGGCCTCTCATAGGCTTCCACCCTCGCTGAATTTGACCCAGAGGGCAATTCACTGGAGTTTTCAATCCGTCTATAGGTGGTGCATTGAGGTTAGAACACTCAAAGTCCATTAAACCATTGACTTTTAGCCGTTTTTATGCTATAGTTGGCTCTTGTTCATTATAAATTACTTCCGTTGAAAGTGGCGTTTTGTTGCTACGACAAGCGTCAGAACGCCGCTTTCAACAATTCAGAGGTACGCCGGTAAACGGGGAGTCACCCCGGAATCGGTACGCCAGCGGCATCAACAAACGAGGTACGCCATGTCGGTACGCCTTCTCGACGGTGTTTTCAGCGAGGGATTCGAGACCCTCATTGCGCTCGTGCGCGACGGCCGTTTCACGACCGAGCTCGCCGACCGCATCCGGGGCAAGGATGGTCTCAATCGTGCCTTCGGGGCGCTCTACCGTGAGTTCTTCCCGACCGAGGAGCCGGTCCGTCCAATCCCGCCCGTGGACGACACCAAGAACCCCTACGAGCTCCCCCTCGAAGTGCAGCTCGCCGCCCTGTGGCGCGCCAACGACGAAGAGGGCTGGGGCATCGAGGAGGAGGTGTTCGCGCGCCTCGCCGAGACCGCTCCCGCGTGGCCCAAGGGTCGCCTCGCATTCCGCTCGTTCCGCATCCGCTTCGGTGAGGGAGACGAGGGGGTCGCGCGGACCTTCGAGGCGCACGCCAAGCGGGTCAACACGGTGTTCGGTGCGAAGTTCTGGCGCTGGGACTTTCTCCTCTCGGGCAAGCACCCCTTCGAGGGGAACCCGGTGGATCGCCTCCGCCTCCTCATCGGCAACCACACCCACAAGCCCGTCGTCGAGTGGGTGACGTTCGACCTCGACGCCAACCGGGAGCGTCAGTCGATCACGGCGGTTCGCGGGCCGAAGTCCCTCGCCGACGAGCTCTTCGTCTTCGCATGGATGTTCACGGACTACGTTCGCGACATCAACTACGAGACCAACCCGGGCCTGTTCGCAGGGGGCTACGAGCTCAACGTCCCCGAGCGCGGCGACGACCCGTGGCAGTACGTGCCTTGCGTCGACTGGTACCGCGACGACGCCGAGGTCAGGCTGAGCGCCAGCTGGCGGAGCGACGACAACTCGGGCTATTCCGTCCCCGTCCTCAGGGAGTAGAGGACTGGGAACTTGAACGCTTTGCGCTTGGGGTCTTGGGACTTGTCCCTTGGTCCCCGGCGCGAAGCGCCTCGCCGCATTCGGGAAACCGCCCTATCGAAGGGTCGCGTCTCCTCCCGGATGCGGCTCTTCTTTTTGTTCAAGAAACCCGCGACAATGGTTCCGGAGAGTAGGCCAGTGAGCCGTCGTTTACGGACGCCGGTCGCCGAAATCCCTCTTGATCGCATAAACCGCCAGAGTCCCTCTCCTATTTGGGGGCGGGAGCGCGTGGAGCGATTGATGAGCACTCCGCGTCTTCTTTTGGAATCAGGGGTCAGCCCGAAGGATTCCGCATAAAATTCAGGGTGTGGATGCGTCCGTGCCCGGTGGCTTGGAAGGAGAAGACGTAGCTGGACGGTCCCCGAGAACGACGACGACCCGTGGCAGAACGTGCCTTACGTCAACTGGAACCGCGACAACGCCAAGGTCAAGCTGAACGCCAACTGGCGGAGCAACGACAACTCGAACTATTCCGTCCCCGTCCTCAGGGAGTTCTTATCATAACGAAGGAGGCGCCTTATTCAGGCGTCTCTTCGCGTCTAAAGGAGTTGATCCAGCCGCCGGTCATCTTCCCGATGTCTCGCAAACGGGATTCAAAATCGAAGTATTGGTTATTTGTGACGCACTGACAGTCCTTCGTAAGGCGCACTAAGAGTTTTAAGGCGTCAATCTTCGCGCTGGCTTCCCTGAGCCTTGCCAACTTTTCGATCGGATTCGAAAGTCCTGAAGCGGCGAGGATGATTTCAAGGGTGGTAAGAAGGTTTCTCGAGATCGTTTCTCCAAGCGTGTAGCGTTGAGACTTCGGGAACTTCTCTAAGACTTTATTCCACGTCGCGTAAGTGTCATACAAGCTATGGACAATGGGAATATCGGAGGGACCACTCACGGGCGGATGACGCTGGGGTTTGAGGGGAGTTTTCATGCTCATAAGAAAGGGGGGTTAGAGGAGGAGTCCTTCAGTGCGATCTGTTCGATGGATAATCTTTTGCTCGCGTGGGAGTTGTTTCGATCGGGTAAACGGTCGAGGAAGGACGTAATGGCGTTTGAGCGTGGTTTGGAGGAGCATTTGTTTGCTTTATGGGACGATCTTTGTTTTGGGCTTTATAAGCATAGTCCATACGCCCCCTTTACTATTTTTGATCCAAAGCAACGCACGATTCACAAGGCGACTGTTCGTGATCGGGTGGCCCATCAAGCGATCGTAAATATCATCGAGCCGTACTTCGAAAAGCATTTCATTTACGACAGTTTTTCGTGTCGAATCGGGAAGGGAACCCATGCCGCCGTAGAACGTTTACGGTCATTTCTGCGTTCAACCAGTCTGAATGGAACTCGAACCGTTTATGCGCTCAAATGCGATGTTCGTCAGTTTTTTGCCTCCGTAAACCACCAAATACTTCTTGACTTGGTAGGAAAAAGAATCGGAGACGCCCAAACAATCGCGCTTATTCAGGGAGTTGTCGAGAGCTTTGAGGTTTCAGCGGGGAAAGGCATCCCGCTCGGCAATCTGACGAGCCAACTTTTCGCCAATGTCTATCTTCACGAGCTTGATTGGTACGTCAAACAAAAGATGCGGATTCGTCATTATGTCCGTTATTGCGATGACTTCGTAATTCTAACGGATTCACATGCAAAGGCGACCGCGCTTGCGAAAGAGATCGACGAATTTGTTCGAAATTGTTTGGACTTGTCTTTGCATCCCAATAAGGTCAGTGTGCGTACATGGGAGCAGGGAGTCGACTTTTTGGGTTATGTACTTCTACCCCATGCGACTATCTTGCGACCGAAGACCAAGAGGCGAGCGATCTGGCGAGTGACTGAAAGAAATGCGACTTCGTATCTTGGCCTGTGTTCTCACGCCAACGCTTATGAAATCCAACGGCTCATTCGTAACAAAGTTGGTTTGGGATTTCCTAAGTAGATCGGGCGTGTATATCACAAAAATATCCATATGGGACTGTTTACAATCGTCTAATAATCGTCTATAATACGTCTATAAAATAGTCGTATGTTTGAACCAAAATACACGATTACCCCAGCTCTTCTTGCTAACATCAAACGAATCGCTGAAATCGTGGCGAGCTTAAATGAGCGACGATTTCCTCACGTCGTGCTTTTTGAAATGGAACGGGTGGCTCGGGAGATTTCCGCTCACGCCTCGACCAGCATTGAAGGTAATCCGCTTCCTCTAACCGACGTCAAACGTCTTTTGAAACAGGCTCCCGAACGTGTTCGGGATTCCGAGCGGGAAGTCCTCAATTACAACGAGGCTCTGTTGGCGCTCAAAAAACAGACCGAGGGAAGTGCTCCTGTTGTCGATCTAAAAACGGTTCTCGCTACGCATTGCTTAGTGACAAAAGAGCTACTGCCGGATTTTTCTTCCGGCGCTCTACGAACAGCTCCTGTTTTCGTAAATGATCCAATGTTGCGTCAGACCGTCTTTTGGCCGCCAGATCATGGCCACGTTCCGGGACTGCTTGAAGACTTGTTGGAATTTTCCAACGCTAAAAAAGGCAAAATTGACTCGTTGATTTTGGCTGGGATTTTCCATAAGCAATTTGTCCTGATTCACCCGTTCATGGACGGGAACGGACGCACAGTAAGATTATTGACCACCCTTTTGCTCGCCGCTCTCGGAATCGACATCTTCCACCTTTTTAGCTTTGAGCGTTATTACAACGGGAACGTGACCAAATATTTCGCCACGGTAGGTGAACGGGGAAGTTACTATGATTTTAACGTCGATTTTACCCCGTGGCTCGAATACTTCACCGACGGCGTGCTTGATGAGCTTCTTCGGGTCAAAGAGCTACTGGAGAAAACAGTGGAGTCTCCGACATCCGGTTTGAAGGATCACCATCGTGTTATTCTGGAATACCTCCGTGAGCACCCATCCATCAATGACACGATCTACGCCACTTTGGTTGATAGGGCCAAGCCAACCCGTGCTCTGGACTTCCGATATCTGCTCGATCAAAAGCTGATTGAGCGCCAAGGCAAGGGTCGGGCGACGTACTACACGGCGAAAAGTTGACCCATTAACATAACTCTTCAAGAAGTGTCATGGCGTATGAGTGAATTGTTTGAGGTGAGAGATTGCAAACTCGGGAAGGGTTTGTTTGCTCGCAAGTCGATAGAGGCCGGAGAGACTGTCCTTCCATTTGAAGGTTTGGTGATCACCACCTCCCAGGCACTAGAGAAAGGAGAAAAACAAAGTGATCCACTTCAGATTGGATTGAATCGCTATGTTGATTTACAGGATCCTGGGAGATGTGCAAACCATTCTTGCGATCCAAACGCGGGAGTCAATCGTGATCTGCAGCTGGTTGCTCTGAGAAATATCCAACCAGGTGAGGAAATCTGTTACGATTATTCCACGACAATGGGTGATGGCTTATGGGAGATTTCCTGTCATTGTGGGAGTACGAATTGTCGAAATCGAATTCGAGACTTTCGTTTTCTTTCAAGAGAGATTCAGACGCATTACTTGAGCTTAGGAGTCGTTCAACCGTACTTAGCGGTTGAAGATTTGTATAAATCGTCCGTACCGTCACTTAGTCATGTCAGACATCGCTGAGTGGTGTCTCACTATAACGTGAACGTTTCGAAAGTACGATTATGTCCGATCGGACATAATCGTACCTTCCGACTAGTGACAAAAGTTCGTAGGCCTGTCCACCGAAGCTCGAAGAGCGAAAGTGGGTACGAAAAAATATCACCCATTTATTTTATGAGTTTACTATGACTGGTGAATTACGGCAGATCACGAAAACCGTTCTTGAGCGCGGCTTCCTTATGTCCCTTGGAATTGTCGATGAACAAGATCCATGGGTCGCGGACGTGATTTACATTTTTGACGAGGACTTAAACCTCTACTGGATGTCGACGACCGAGCGACGACACTCACGAGCGATCGACGGTGGTTATGATCGCGTTGCAGCCGCCATCGCCGTAACGCAGGGATCAGATCAGCCTGATGAGGGACTACAGATTTCTGGTGTGGCTAAGCGTGTCGACGATCCGTCCGTTGAATTGTTGAAACAATGGATGAAGAAGAAAGGGAAGGACTATACTCCCGACATGGGCGCAGTCCTTGAGGAACACGTTTGGTACCAGCTTATACCCGATCACATCGAACTCATCTACCAAGAAAAATTTGGATACAATCGGCAAAAAGTTTTATGAACATCATTCTTGGATCAAGCTCCCCAAGCCGCAAGGCCGTTCTTGAATCAATGGGTTTTGAGTTTACGATTATTTCACCGGACATTGATGAGCGTGCGATTCGCCGGGATGACCCTCGTGAACTCGTGACTGCGATCGCACAAGCAAAGATGGACGCCGTCCTCAAGATGGTCCAAGGCGATGCCATTGTGATCACGTCGGATCAAGTGATGGTGGTTGATGGACAGGTGCGGGAGAAACCAGCGACGAAAGAAGAGGCCTATGCCTTCATAGGGACGTTCGTCGAGAAACCACAAATCGCCACTTCTGCGACCGTTGTGTGCAGCACTGCCAATGGGAAGCGTGTTTGTGAGGTCGTTGAGGTCACGGTGACATTTGATCCGATTCCTCAGGAGAACATTCGCGAGTTCGTTGAGACAGAACAGGCTCTCAAGTACGCCGGGGGTCTTGCAGCAGAACATCCATTGTTTACCCCCTATGTACACGTTGACGGAGAATGGGAGGCACTTATGGGATTGCCAAAAGCGAAGACCCTCGAGATGATACAGAAGATAAAACACTATGGCTGAAGATGTGCTTACCAAACTCAACGAAGAACAACGAGAAGCGGTTACTCATATTGATGGACCCCTGATGATTGTGGCGGGCGCGGGGACAGGAAAAACAACCGTTGTGACGCATCGGATTGCCTGGCTCATTGGTGAGGGACACGCAACGTCTGAAGAGATTTTGGCACTCACATTCACCGATAAAGCGGCGGGAGAAATGGAAGAGCGAGTTGATCGTCTCCTGCCATACGGCTATGTTGATCTTCAAATTTCCACCTTTCACTCATTCGCGGAGAAACTATTGCGACAGTACGGAGCTGAGCTTGGGTTGTCGCGTGATTTTCAACTCATGACAGAACTCGACGCCTGGCTGCTTGCGCGTCAACAGTTTGATCGTTTTGAACTCGATTATTATCGACCGTTGGGAAATCCAACCAAGTACATTCGTTCGTTACTTACGCATTTTTCTCGGGTAAAGGATCTCGGTCTGGATTCGGATGATTATCAAACCTTTGTCGAGGGAAAGAAGGCAGATCTTGATACGGCACAGACAGACGAGGCCGTAACCAGTGAGATCGCAAGACTCGAGGAATTGGCTCGAGCCTACGTCACCTACCAACAGGTGTTACGTGAGAACGATGCACTCGATTTTGGGGACTTGATACTCTACACCCTTAAACTTCTTCGAACACGACCAGCGGTTCGTGCGCGGGTTCGTGCGCGATTCAAATTTATGTTAGTCGATGAGTTCCAGGATACGAACGATGCACAGTATGAGATCGTGAAGCTCATCGCAGAACCTCGAAACAATCTGACCGTTGTGGGGGATGACGATCAGTCTATTTATAAATTTCGGGGCGCTTCACTGGCAAACATCTTGCGATTTGAGGAGGATTTTCCCCGTGCCAAGCGCGTCGTACTTATCAAGAACTATCGCTCTGCGCAAGAAATTCTCGACCGCGCTCATGCCTTCATCCAGCACAACAACCCTCACCGACTGGAAGCAGCAAAAGAAAGACACCTTTCTAAAAAGCTCGAGGCTGCTCAAGAGTTTCCCGCGTTAATTGAACACATACATGCCCTGACCGCGACAGAAGAAGTGGCTCGCGTGGTAGAGAGGATTATCCATCTCAAAGCACAGGAAAACATATTGTGGAGCGATTTTGCGATCCTGGTGCGTTCCAATGCTGGTGGGATGGACTTTGCCGTTGGGCTTGAGCGACACAAAATTCCCTACCAATTTTTAGCGCTTTCAGGACTGTACACCAAACCTGTTGTACTTGACCTTGTGGCATACTTACGTGTCCTGGATGATCCATTTGATAGTCCAAGCTTTTATCGACTGCTCACGAGCAAGATTGTTGGTGTGAACGAGCGAAGCATTCTTGAGCTCAACCGGTGGGCGCACCGCAAAGGAAAATCGTTATTTGAGGCGTGTGAACAGGTTGGATCCATTTTTCAGGTTGCGATTGAGGATCAGTTGGTTATTCGTCGACTTCTTGAACAACTTGCGGTGTTCCAGCGATCCGCTCGCACACGCCCGGTTGGCGAGCTGTTTGTGATCGTGGCAAAAGAGTCTGGTTATCTTACGCATCTCAATACCTATGCCGAGCAAAAGAAGCTTGACAGCTTTAGTTATCTCCAACAGTTTTATCAACGTTTGAAATCATTTGAACGACGCAGCGAACACCCGGTTCTCCATCAGTTTCTTGCGGAGTTTGACCATGAGCGAGACGCAGGGGAAGAAGGGTCTTTGTCGATAGATCTTGAGGCGGGCCCGGACATGGTTCGTGTGATGACGGTGCATGCCGCCAAGGGACTTGAGTTTAAGCATGTGTTCGTCGTGAACTTGGTTGCACAGCGATTTCCGACAAATCAAAAGAGCGATGCTATTGCACTTCCGGAAGGATTAGGTTCAGACCCGGTTCATGACAAGGAGGCACACGTGGAAGAGGAACGTAGACTCTTCTACGTTGCGATGACACGCGCGAAGCAAGGACTCTTTTTTACCTCGGCCGAAAATTATGGGGGTGCTCGCGCACGAAAACTTTCGATGTTTTTGCATGAGCTTGGATATGCGTCTCCACAGAGAGTTCGTGAAACGATAGAACTTTTTGATGCAGATTTGGGGTCAAAGGTTGAAATCCAACCGACGGTGATATTTTCCATCCCCAAACAATTCTCATTCACACAACTTTCGGCGTTCAAGACCTGTCCACTTCAATACAAGTTTGCCCACATCTTAAAGATTCCCGTCATGGGGAAGTGGACTTTTTCCTACGGCAAGACCATGCACAACACGCTTCAAAAATTTTTTACGCTGTGGCTGGAACGCACGGGTTCACGTCAAACAAGTCTTTTTGTTTCTCCTCTACAACCTGCTGGTGAGGGTTTGCCTGTTTCCTGGAAGGAACTTGAGGAGTGCTATCATGCCAGCTGGCAGAATGATTGGTTCATCAATGATCGCCAACGAAAGGAATACAAAGAACAGGGTCTTGTCTCATTGAGAGATTTTTACGGAAGTATGATAGGGTCAAGACCTCATCCTTTGGCGGTTGAACAAGGGTTTACGATGAAGTTTGGGGACGTTGTTTTAAAGGGTCGGATTGATCGCATCGACACATTCGAAGACGGAATTGAGATTATCGATTACAAAACCGGATCTCCAAAAAGTGAACTTTCCAAAGAAGATAAAGAACAATTGTTTCTCTATCAGCTGGCGGCGCGTGATGTCCTGGGTTTGGTTCCGAAAAAATTGACCTATCACTATCTCACCAACAACAGTCAGGTCTCGTTCTTGGGAACGCAGGATCAGCTTCTTGATGTACAGGAGTTGATGGTTGAACGCACGCGGGCGATTCGTTCTTCTCAGTTTAATCCCACGCCTGGTTTTCACTGTCAGTTTTGCGATTTTGCTGACATCTGTGAGTTCCGCCAGTAAATCCCAAGTCTGATATACTGTTCATGTATGGGATTGTCTTCATTACGGGATTTACTTGCAGGTTCCACGCTTAATCGTCCAGGCGTCCGTCGATCAATCAATGCCGCCATGGTGGTTCAGGCAGCAAATCGGATCATTCCAGGCTTCTTGGCTGGAATGCAGGTTCATGAAGTGGAGGCGATTTCATTTAAAGACGGCGTGTTGCGGCTTCGGACAAAAACAGCCGCCGCACGGCATGGGGTGAAGGGGATTGAAGGAGAAGTTCTTCGAAAACTTCGTCAAGATTTTCCCGTGCTTAAGATCGACCGCATCCAAGCCTTCCTTTCAAAAGAACCTTCACGTTATGAGTTTTCGTAGCTATCTCATCATCATGAGTCTCACAACGGTTGCCGCCTGGACTGCTTGGGTGGTTGTTTTGCATGGAGTGGATCCCACACGTTCGGGAGTGATTGGGTTTGTCTTGTTCTATCTTACGTTTATCATGGCTGTGTTTGGATCCCTTTCTATTCTTGGACTTCTGATTCGTTTATGGCGTTCAAAAACTGACCTTCCCTCACGTCTGGCGATTCGTTCTTTTCGTCACGGAATCCTTTTGAGCATCTTGCTTACAAGTTCTCTTATCCTTTTTTCTCAAACATGGTTCCGTTGGTGGACGATGCTTCTCGTGGTGTTTATTGTGACGTTAGTCGAGATGGCTTTTCTTTCCTCTCGTCATTCTTGAACACGAAAACTGTCCAAGCTGAGTCTTGCTGGATCTCATGGTCACTGGTACGCTTAGAAGGTTAAAACCTTTTTTTGTATGTTTAATAAGCTTCTGGGAAGATTTTCAAAAGACCTTGGCATTGACCTTGGAACATCCAACACGCTTGTCTATTCTCGGGATGGGGGAATTGTGATTAACGAACCATCGATCGTGGCCGTGAATACACGTACAGATCAAATCCTGTCGGTTGGGAAGGACGCCAAGGACATGCTTGGGAAAACGCCGCCACATATTCAGATCACAAAACCACTATCAAAAGGGGTGATTTCGGATTTTGAGATTACGGAGAAGATGCTCAAGTTTTTTATTGACAAGGTGCATGATGAGTCATTTACGATTGTGTCAAGACCCAGCGTTGTGATCGGTGTACCACTTGAGACCACAGAAGTGGAACGCAAAGCCATCGAGGACGCCGCACTTTCAGCGGGGGCAAGAAAAGTTCATCTCGTAGAGAACCCTCTCTTAGCCGCCTTGGGAGCGAGGCTTCCCCTTTCCGAGTCGGTTGGTATGATGGTGGTTGATATCGGGGGAGGAACCAGCGAGATTGCTGTCATGTCACTTGCGGGAATTGTGACGTGGAAGTCTTTGGACGTCGCGGGAGAAGAGATGAACAAAAATATTATTCAGTACGCCCGGGATTCATTCAATTTGCTCTTGGGTGAACGCGTGGCGGAACGCATCAAAATGCGAATCGGTTCTGCCGTTGAGCCAGAAGAGTCCATGGAAATTGAGATGCGCGGTCGAGATCTGCTGACAGGACTTCCCAAGGAGATCATGATTAACGACTCGCAGGTTCGTGAAGCCATTCAAAGATCTGTGCGTACGATTGTGGAAAGCATAAAGGCCACGCTTGAAACAACTCCCCCAGAACTGGTTGCGGATATTTATGAGCGTGGAATCGTTCTGACGGGAGGAGGGTCACTTCTGCGCGGTATGGATACGTTGATTTCTCGCCAGGCAGCCATTCCGGTTCGTGTTGCTGATGATCCGCTTACCTGTGTTGTGCGTGGAGCCGGACTCCTCCTTGAGGATCCTCTTCTGTTGAAAGATATTTCTCTCCCATCTGCAACAGAAGGGAGTATCATTTAGGAGGGTATGAAAGATCATTCAACACAGAGAAAACGGTTCCGTCGTCTTGTTTTTTTGGGCGGCGTGATTCTTCTGGCATTATTTTTTTCCTGGCAAGGGTTACTTGCCTCGATTATCGGTCCCGTTGCCTCTCCCTTGGTGCAGTTGGGAACCTGGATTTCAGATCGAGTTTTTTGGTGGCAGGCAAGCGGAAAGATCACCGCGAGGCAGCTTCAAGATCTTTATGAAGAACGAGCGAAACTTGCTCAGAAGGTCGCGGATGTCCAAACGGTGCGAGAGGAAAATACTCTCCTACGTAAAGAACTTGGCTTCCTTGAGCACTCCCAAACGCAGGCAGTAGCTGCGTCGGTGCTTGCAAAGAGTTTTTCTTATTCCGTGAATCGATTCGTCGTGGATGTGGGGACAGATCAGGGAGTGGAACTTGGAGCCGCTGTTGTCTCTGGAGAAGGATTATATGTCGGGAAGGTCACGCAGACAGGAAAACGTTCGGCAACGATCAGCGCGCTCACGGATCCAACACATTCCGTTGCCGTGGGTCTATTGAATGAACCTCGGACGATTGGTGTCGCATTCGGATCCAATGGGGGTCTCCTCAAAATCGATTTTATCCCCACAGATGAAGCCATTCAGGAAAATGACCTTGTAGTGACCTCGGGGTTGGAAACGCTCATTCCCAGTGGCCTGATTATCGGCGTCATAAATACGGTTTCTCAAGAAACAGGTTCTCCGTTTCAAGAAGCGATTGTTGAACCTCTCACGGACGTACGTCGGCTTTCTCGTGTTCTTATCCTCCTTTCACCAGATACGTCTCCATGATTCGCTTTTTATTTCATGTCCTGTTCTTCATTATCCTGCTCATATTCCAGGTGAGTTTTATTTTCGCTCTTCCTTATCCTTTGGATCGAACCCCTCTGGTGTTGGTCGTAACCGTCTATCTCTACCAGTATACAAACAACATGACCGTATGGTGGTGGCTTTTAGGGTATGGAATCGTTCTGGATATTCTCGCCATCTCCGTGGCTCCCTTTGAAATTTTTTCCTACGCGCTTGCTTGCGTGACGATGATACTCCTTGTTTCGCACGTATTCACAAATCGATCATTCTACGGGATCACGGCCACGGCACTCCTCACATTAATGGTCCTGATGATCTCCGAGTTATTGTTGATCGGGGTCACACATCTCTTTTCTTCAGAGGTATTTGTCTGGAAGAATGTGGTTTTTTCTCAACTATGGGGCATGTTCTTTGCCAGTATGGCTCTTCTTTTTGTCTTTCCCCTTTTTCGAAAGATGCGAATGGTTGTCTCCAAGACACTTCTTGAACGCTTCTAATCTGTGTTTAGACGCAAACGCCCATGCTCCAGCAACCTCTTTCGTCTCCAGCAGGACGGACGGTTTGGATTCCTCGGGGGGGAAATGGCTGATACGAACCTGGAACAATTTTTGGCAGGGACTTCCCAGAAGTCTGGTCGTGGACCTGTCCCACTTACAACGTCCATTCACCCAACACGTCTGCGTTTGGGACTTATTCTTGTGTTGTCGACGGTTTTTGTGTTCATGGGTCGATCGGTAGATTTACAGATCCTTCAAGGTGAGCATTACCGTGTGCTCTCCAACGACAACAGAGAGCGTGTGGAACTTCTTGTGCCTTCTCGTGGCCTTGTATTCGACCGCACAGGCGAATCGCTTGCGTGGAACGAACCAGCCTTTGTCCTGACGATGACGGCAGCAGATCTTCCACAAGACATGTCAATCCGCACAGACCTCTTTACCACGGTGGCGACGCTCATCGGCGCTCTCCCAACTGATTTGGATCTTCTCCTTTCTCAGTACTCGAGTCGACCCTATGATCCCATTCCCATTGCGGATGATCTTCCCTATGAGTCGGCGATTCGTCTTGCTATTGAAGTTTCAGATCTTCCAGGTTTTTCTCTTACGACGCGAACCAAACGTGTCTATACTTCCTCAGTGTCATCGATGGCACATGTGTTGGGGTACACAGGGTCATTGAACGAAGCGGATTTTCAAACACACGAGGGTGAGGGCTATCGTCTGATTGATTCCATTGGGAAGGTCGGGATTGAACAACAGTATGAGTCGATGTTGCGCGGGGTTCCGGGGAAGCTTGTCTATGAGGTTGATGCGTTTGGGCAGAAACTTTCGATCCTCTCAAAAGAGGAACCTGTTCTTGGTTCGAATGTCACCCTTTCGATAGATTTGAAGTTCCAAAAATATATCGAGACCCAGCTTCAGGCGACATTTGATCGCCTAGGAGCGTCGCGCGGAAGCGTCGTGGCACTTGATCCACACACCGGCGCCGTGCACGCTTTGGTGAGTCTACCAACCTACGATGTAAACGAGTTTTCCGAAGGGATTTCTACAAAACGGTATGACGCGCTTGTAGAGGATGAGGATCAGCCGCTTTTTTTTCGTGGAATTTCTGGGGAGTTTCCCTCTGGGTCCACGTTCAAACCCGTGGTTGCGTATGCCGCGCTTGCGCAAGGGATTGTGAATGAACACACCTCGTTTGTTTCAACGGGAGGGCTACGAATTGGGGAATGGTTTTTTCCGGACTGGAAAAGTGGGGGACACGGGGTTACGGACGTACGCAAGGCGATTTCAGAATCTGTCAATACCTACTTTTACATTATTGGAGGGGGCTTTGATGAGGTCACTGGACTTGGGGTTGATCGGATGGTTGACTATGCACGGCGCTTTGGGTTTGGGTCAACAACTGGAATAGACCTTCCAAGCGAGGCAGAGGGCTTCCTTCCGTCCAAGCAGTGGAAGCAAGACGTGAAAGGGGAGAGATGGTATGTTGGTGATACGTACCACTTGGCGATCGGTCAAGGAGATTTTCTTACAACGCCCTTGCAGATGGCTGTGGCCACCTCCGTGATCGCCAATGGCGGAGAAAAAGTAACACCTTACGTGGTTGGAGCAGCCGATGGATTTGGAATAGATCTTCTTGAACATCACTCACCCACACAGATCGAAGGTCTTGATCGCGAGGCACTGTCGATTGTGCGACAAGGTATGAGACAGACGGTTACACAAGGAAGCGCGCGCAGTTTAAAGGCACTCACACAAGCGGTTGCAGGCAAAACGGGAACAGCTCAAACTCCAGGGGACCGACCGTATCATTCCTGGTTTACGGGATTCGCTCCCTATGACAATCCAACGATCGCTCTGGTTGTCTTGATTGAAGAAGGGGGGGAGAGTAACGACGCCGCCGTTCCACTCGCTCGCCAAATTTTTGACTGGTGGTTTACGTATGGTGACTAACACAAAAAAGCAATTCTTCCTTTGTCTTTTCGTTTTTTTTAGCGCAGCATTTCCATTCCAACTCTTTGCACAAGAGGGTTTTACGGCTCGAGAGGTTGAGGCAACCATTACAGAGATACAATCAGTCCAGGAGCTTGAGGGTGGCGTACGACAATATATTTTCATGGCGCAGACACAGTACGGCGAGAGCTTTCTTGTTGAAACGGTTGATTCGTTTGTCGCAGGTGTGGGCTTTGCTCTGAGCGTGGGGGACGAGGTAGATCTTCGTATAATCGATGTGGAGGATGGTGTTGAGGTGTACCTCGATGATGTCCATCGTGAGTCAGGGATCTGGTGGATCGTCGGTTTTTTTGTCGCTCTCACACTGGGCATAGGCCTTCTTCGAGGACTATTGTCGCTTGTTGGTCTTGCGGTAACCATCGCGATTCTTGTGCTGGGATTGTTTCCCCTGATTCTCGCGGGCACGGATCCGATCGTTGCGACGGTAGTCGCTTCGGCCGTCATCCTGGGAGTGAATATGCACCTCTCACATGGTTTGAAGCGACAGACCTTCTACGCATATCTCAGCACTCTGTGCGGACTTGGTCTCGTCCTGGTATTTACGCAGGTTTTTCTCGCAATCGCTCGACTTTCGGGACTTGCCTCTGAAGAAGGGGCTCTTCTCTTTTGGGAAATTGATCCCGTTCAAGTGCCCGTCGGCATTCTTGCCGCGGGAATCATTCTTGGAGCCGTGGGTGTCTTGGATGACATTGCGATCACTCAGTCGGAAATTGTGTCAGAGCTGCTTCTTGCAAATCCTCACGTCACTCGAAAAGAGCTCTTCACACAGGCGATGCGTATCGGTCGTCATCACATTGCCTCGGCCGTGAATACGCTTATCCTTGTGTACGCGGGGGCGGCTCTTCCGGCGTTCCTTCTTTTCATGAATCAATTCGGTGGATATCAAGAATTTTTGCAAAATGAAATCGTGGCTGAGGAGGTTGTTCGCACCCTCGCGGGGACCTGTGCTCTCGTTCTTTTGGTTCCGTTAAGTACCTGCTTTGCAACATTAAATCCTCAGGTGGTTGACAGAGGGACAAAGCACGCGTAGCCTAGGAGAACCACTCGAGGTTCTTCTTCGGGTGGTCATTATTTGTAACTATATGCCTACATATTTATCAACAGATGCCCTCGAGAGGATGAAGACTGAGCTCGAAGGTCGAAAGAAGGAGATGAGACGAGAGATCGCCGAAAAGATTCTTCATGCGAAGGAGATGGGTGACCTTTCCGAGAATTTTGAATATCAAACAGCCAAGGAGGAACAGGCCCTCAACGAAACTCGGATTGTTGAGCTTGAGGATATGCTCCACGACGTTGTTATTGTCGAGGATACAACAGGAGCAAAGGAAATTGCATTGGGAACGACTTTTCTCGTTGAAACAGAAGGAAAGAAGAAGACATTCTCCTTGGTCGGTTCCAATGAGGCCGATCCACTCGAAGGAAAGATTAGTAATGAGTCTCCTATTGGTTTGGCGTTTTTAGGTGCAAAACCTGGCGATAAGATTGAGTTTCAGGCACCTGCAGGAACGATTGCCTACCGAATTCTCGAGATTCACTAACTTTGACAATGGGCACCTGAGTGGATTAAAATACGGCATATTTTGCTGTATTTTTTTATTGTAAGCAAAATGTTTACGTATGATGCAGGAAGAACAAGACCGTCTGGGTCGATTAGAGAAACTCCGTCAATCTGGGAAAGACCCGTATCCAACAAAGGGAAATCGAACTTTGGTGGTTCAGGATTTTTTGGATCAGTTTGAGACACTTCAGAGTGCCTCAACCGTTGTGACACTTGTGGGGCGTCTTCGACTCTTGCGTCCGCACGGAGGTCTAACCTTTGGTCAGATTCAAGATGAGAGTGGTTTGCTCCAGATTGCTTTCAAGAAAGATCATCTCGCGGATACGTACGAACAGATTCAGGACACCATTGATATTGGTGATTTTCTCGAGGTGAGTGGAACCGCGTTCACGACAAAGAAAGGGGAGAGGTCCGTTGATGTTGCCGCGTTTCGGATTCTCACCAAGACATTACTTCCTCTTCCAGAAAAATGGCATGGCGTGAGTGATGTTGAGACACGATTCCGCAAACGGTATCTTGATCTCATCATGAACGAGAATGTTCGCAAGACGATGAAAACTCGCTCGAAGATTATTTCGTCCATTCGATCGCTTCTGGATCGTCGTGGGTTTCTTGAAGTTGAAACACCAACGCTCCAGCCTGTGTATGGTGGCGGTTTTGCTCGACCATTTGTTACGCACCATAATGCGTTGGATGCCGACTTCTATCTTCGCATCTCTGACGAGATGTATCTCAAGCGATTGCTTGTTGGTGGTTTTGAAAAAGTGTACGAGATTACAAAAGTATTCCGCAACGAAGGAATCGATCGTGACCACAATCCAGAGTTCACGATGTTCGAGGCGCAGATCGCCTATGAGAACTATGCGTACGGCATGGATATTTTTGAGGAACTATTCGAGCATGCTGCCAAGCAGGCCACAGGGTCAACCACCGTCCAGCACGGTGATTTCATGGTTGAGCTCGCCCGACCATGGAAACGGATGAAGCTGATTGATGCGGTTGAGGAAGTGGGAGGTGTTCCGGCAGCAACTTGGTCGGACTTCGATTCGGCGATGAGTCTTATGGACAAAAAACTTCCAAAAGCAAAGCGTGGCGAGCTCAAAAGAATCACGTCGACGGGAGAACTCCTCGCGCTCGCTTTTGAGGAGCTGGTGGAGGAACAGTTAATCCAACCGACGATCATCTGCGATTATCCAGTTGAAGTTTCACCGCTCGCAAAGAAGTGCACATCTGATCCACGCTTTGTTGAGCGGTTTGAAGCATTCGCGCTTGGTTCGGAAATTGGAAATAACTATTCAGAGCTTAACGACCCTGTTGATCTCGAGAAACGTTTTCTTGAGGAGAAGGATCGAGAAGAAGCAGGTTTTGATGAGGCACACCAAACAGACTATGGGTATCTCGAAGCGATTAAGCATGGAATGCCACCGGCGTGTGGACTTGGAATCGGTGTTGATCGAATGGTGATGCTTTTGACTGGATCCGCCAACATTAAAGAAGTCATCTTGTTTCCAACGCTACGACCAGAACGCGAATAGAGTATGGAGAAGCGAGTTTTGGTGTTCGGGACATTTGATGGGATCCATACGGGACATGAATTTTTTCTCCGGTCTGCGAAGGCGCGAGGGACAAAGCTCATTGTCGGTGTAGCTCGAGATGCCTATGTTGCGTCGTTTAAGGGACGTAAACCAACATTTCCTGAACAGAAACGTCTTGAGAAAATCCAGGCACTGTCGACGGTCGATCATGCACAACTCTGTGATCCTGAAATTTCCACGTTTACAATCGTTGAGGAAATTGCGCCGGATCTCATCGTGCTTGGTCATGATCAGCATGAATTAGAACAGGCCCTTATTGCTTGGATGGGAAATACGGGTCACTATGTTCCCATGATGCGAGCCAAGAAAGTATGAAACCGATCAAGGAAATTGAAATTGCCGTTGCGATCTGTGAACGCAACGGAAAAATCTTGCTTATCCAACGTCGTGATACTAATCCGATGTGGGATAAACAATGGGAATTTCCTGGAGGAAAGCTCGAGGTAGGGGAGTCACCCGAAGTTGCAGTCCAGCGGGAAGTTGGAGAGGAGACTGGGCTCAGGATTATTGAATCAAATTTTTTCCATCTCCATCATCACGATTGGGAATTGCCAGAAAAAATTCTACGCGTTCATCTTCACTGTTTCCATTGTCTCGTAGGGGAAGGGGAGACGAAGATTGAAAAGGAGAAGGCGTATCAACATGCCTGGCCAACACCGACCGAGGCTCTTGACTACGATAGTCTCTCAGCGAATAACGATATTCTTCACATCTTTTTGCATGCACACACACCGAACATGGGTTGAGATCAGTGCACGCGCGCTTGCATCGAACATCACCTCGTTACGAGGACTGTTGGCTCCCGAAGCGCGTTTTTGTGCCGTCGTAAAGGCCAATGCGTATGGCCATGGTCTTAAGGAAGTCTCAACGATCGCCCGAAACAATGGGGTCGATGCGTTTGCGGTTGATCATGTGGACGATGCTCTACAGCTTCGTGAGTGGTATCCTTCGAGTTTGATCCTCGTACTTGGGTACACAATGTTTGATCGATATAAGGATGCCCTGCGAGCGGACATCCACCTCACACTCTACGATAAGGAGGGGATTGAACATGCCCAACATATTGGAGCGGAGCTGGCGCGTCCTTTCCCCATCCACCTTAAGATTGAAACGGGTACGAACCGACAAGGGATCCTTCCACAAGATCAGGAGGATATCATTCGTCTTCTCGGGAGAAGTCCGATGGTGCAGGTGGCGGGAATATCGACTCACTTTGCCAACATTGAAGACTCACGCAATCCCCAGTATGCGGCAGGGCAGTTTAAACAGTTACAGGACACGATTGAGAGGTTTACATCCGCAGGTATTGAGCCCACATGGCGTCATTGTGCCTGCTCAGCCGCCATTATTCTGTATCCACAAACGCACTTAAGCCTCGTCCGGGCAGGGATCTCAATGTATGGTCTGTGGTCGTCTGAGCTTGTTCAGGATACCGTTCGTACACAAGGGTTCTCCTGCGATCTCCAACCTGTGCTCACATGGAAGTCGAGAATTGCGCAGGTGAAATCCCTAAATATGGGAGAGCCAATTGGTTACGGGCTCTCAGAGGTGATGAGACGCAGTGGTCGGATCGCCGTGATTCCGGTTGGGTACTGGGATGGCTATGATCGTCGTCTTTCAAGTCTTGGGGAAGTGCTCATCAAAGGTACACGTTGTAAGGTTCTCGGACGTATTTGTATGAACATGATGATGGTAGACGTCTCTGAAGTCGCACAGCCTCAAAAAGAAGATGAAGTGATATTATTGGGGACAGACGGTCGACATCGGATTTCGGCTGATGACCTCGCGAAGACCTGTCAGACGATTTCCTACGAAATAGTCACACGCATTAATCCGCCGTTGCCTCGTGTTGTTGTGTAAGCTGGTATGGCTCATCGAGATTATTTTCAACAGGCACAAAAGAGGAGGTACAGAGCGCGGAGCTACCGCAACCCCCATCTTGACGGTCGCAGACCTTTTCCATGGAAGCCTGTGGCTTCGGTGGTGGGTGTTTTGGTTCTTGTCGTAGGAATCCTTACAGGAATCTTCGGCCATCCCGTTTTCCGTATTGATCAAATCGAAATCCTCGGAGTTGAGTACCTTGACAAAGTGGCACTCGAATCTATTATTTCAACACATCTGCAGGACTCTCGTTTGATCTTTTTCAATCGTTCAAATCGGTTCCTTTTTTCAGCGGAAGAACTTTCACGGCTGCTTACGGAACAATTCGCATTGGCGAATGCCACGATCGGCCTGCAAGAGGGAACCCTGTTCGTCCAGCTAGAAGAACGAACGTCAAACCTTTTTTGGAAGACACAGGAGAAACTGTACGTCGTTGACTTGGAGGGAGTTGTGGTACGAGAGGTTATTGATTCAGACGATAGCATTTTGCAACAAGCAAACCTCTCTGAACTACCGATCTTCATTGATACTAACAATGTTGCGGTCGATGTTGGATCACGCGTTCTGACACCTGAGGAGATTGAGCAGACATTTGTTTTTATTGAACACCTCCGCAGTGCGAATATCGGTTATTCCTACATCGAAGTGGATCGTTTGGCAGGGAAGTGGGTGAACCTGATGACAGAACAGGGATACAGTATCCTGTTTGATCTCACAGGAAACATTGACGAGCAGTTCCAGCACTTGTCTGCTGTGCTCCAGGAGCAGGTTGAAGATGTAGCCGCGCTTGAGTACATAGACCTCCGCTTCGGAGATAAGGTGTACGTCAAATAGATTGTGTCGTAAAACCTCAATAAGTAAGGAGGATGAGAGAGGGCAGATGGATAAGTAGTCTCCATTCAGAGGTATGTGGGTATCCCTGATTTCGTCCTAGGGCAATGTACGAGATCCGTACATATATGTAGATTCATCAGCACCTGTTGTGGGGAGACAGTCATCTCCTAGATCTTGTATGTCGTAGAAGGTATATTGTACGACGCTAGATGATTATCTTTCGAATGGGTAAAATAAGTTCCCTCTGTTGACGGAAAGATCTGTTTTTAGGTAATGAAATTTGTGAGATACACAACAATCAGCGTGATGATCCCCATCAGGAACATCGTCAGTCCAATCAGAGCCAAAGCCAGAATCAGTGGATCGTCTTCCCCTACCCCTCTGATCAAATTGATACTGATGATCATAAAGGCGCTTAACGGGATGACGGTAAACATCCAGCCGAAAATTTTTAATGTGAACTCAAGGGTCATATGGTAGTAGAGATCTCAGTAGGCAATAAGGTAATCAAGAGGGTTCGTCGGAATGCCGTTCAAACGAGCTTCGAAGTGGACATGAGGTCCTGTTGAGAGTCCTGTGCTTCCCACGGCTCCGATTTGGTCTCCGCGCGAGACAAACTGGTCAGGAGAAACATCCATGCGCGAGAGATGGGCGTAGAGCGTGGCAAGACCGTTTGTGTGAATGATCATGACATAATTCCCATACAATGTCCCGGTGCGAGCCCAGGCCACATACCCAGGCGCGGCGGCTCGAACAGGAGTTCCTGTTGGGGCTGGGAGGTCCAAACCTGAGTGTTCAAACAAATGACGAAAGGGATATGACGGGTCGTGAAAATAAGCTGAGATGCCACGAATCGTGGGATCTACCGGCCAGGAAAGAATCGACGAGTCACCTAGCTCATCTGTGGCATTTAACTTCCCTTCGATGTCTTTTTGAAGCTGAGAGATTTGTTGGTTAAGGTATGCCTGTTCTTCACGAAGATCCTCCAAGAGAGCCAGGAATTGAGCTTCGGATTGCTGTGTCGCTGAAAGAAGTGTTGATTTGGCTCCTGTTGTGGTTTCCAGACGTTGTTGTTCCTGTACGAGTGATTCAGAAAGTTCCGTTAATTGTTCTTTCTTCTCCTGTTGAGTTTCGTGTTTCTCCAATAGACGCAGCTTGGACGCCCTTGCTGTCTCAACCGCCTCTTTGAGGTCACTGCTTACAGCCTCAAGTTGCTCTAGGGTACTGAAAAATTCTGAAAAGGTTTCTGTTCCAAATAGAAGTTGGAGGGGCAGCGTGTTGTCTTGCGTTTGGACTTCTTGGAGGATCCCCGCGACCAGTTCGCGATTCTTTCCTATGACTTCTTCCAACGCGAGAACGTCCTGTTGGATACGTGCAATTTGTGCATTTACTAAATCGATTTCTGCTTCCGCGGCCTCAATATCCAACTCTGTTTTCGCAATACGGTTATCAAGCAAATCAAGCTCCCCATAGAGCGTCGCTTCCTCGGATTGTTTTTGTTCTATTTTTTCTTTATAGGAATCAATTTGTCGATTGAGCTGGTCGATAGACTGTTGTTTCTCTTGGATTGCCTCGTTGAGCACATCAACTTCATCTATACTTATTTCTTGCGCAAATCCATTCATCCCCGTTCCTCCAAGGGCGAGTAGACTCAAGATAATACCTGAGAGCAATTTTCGACTCATGATGTAAGCTTGTAAATGCCAGTTTGGATGCGTACGATCCCCTCTTCCCTGCCCAGAACCCAGAGGAGTTCAAAAGGGCCCGCGGATTGACGTTGACCAGAAAGCGCAACGCGCAGTGGCCAGAGTACGTTTCCATTCTGATATCCGTTATCTCTAATATACTTCTTTATGACCTCCTCGATCAACTCACGCTTCTCAAACACGGAGACATCAGCCGACTCGATGAGCTTCAAGAGGTTCGTGAGATGAAGCGTCGCATCCTGTGCATCAGCCTTTTTCCAAACGAGCTCCGTCGCTGGATACTCTGGAAGACGAACAAACATTTCAACTCGTTCCTCAAGATCTTTGAGTGTGACGAGTCGCTCTTTTTCGACTTCGAGTATCTTTTTCTTCTGTTCGTCTGGAAGGGTCGACGCAGCTCCAAAGTATGGATGGGCAAGCTCAAATAATCGCACAGAATCAGAAGAGCGAATGTATTGTCCGTTCATCCAGTCGAGCTTGAGACGATCGAATACCGCGCCACTTTTGTTCACCTTTGATAGTTCGAATGCCTCAACGAGTTCCTTCACGGTATAGATCTCGCGATCTCCCGACGGATTAAACCCTAGAAGCGCAATGAAGTTTACGAGTGCCTCAGGCAGGTAACCCTTTGTAAGATAATCCTCGACGGCTACATCACCCTGACGCTTAGAGAGTTTGGACTTGTCCGCATTCAAAATAAGCGGCAGGTGCGCAAACGACGGCATGGGAAACCCGAACGCATGATATAAAATGACATGCTTAGGAACGCTCGAAATCCATTCCTCACCACGGATGATGTGCGTGACCCCCATGAGATGATCATCCACAACGACGGCAAGATGGTACGTTGGGAAACTATCGGCCTTCATCAGAACTTGATCGTCAATCTCAGAGTTACTGATGGTGATAGACCCACGGATTTCGTCCTGGAACGTCGTTTCACCATCGGGAATCAGGAGTCGAATCACGTGCGACTCCCCTGCCTCGAGCCGACGTGAAATTTCTTCATGGTCGAGCTTCAAGCACTGACGATCGTACTTCGTTTGGAGTTTGGCGATTTGCTGTTGACTGCGCAATTCCTCAAGACGCTCCTTTGAACAGAAACAATAGTAGGCACTCCCCTGCTCTACGAGTTTCTGGGCGTGCTCCGCATAGATTGGAAGGCGTTGCGACTGTGTGTATGGACCGTTTGATCCCTTCTCAGAAAGTTTCCCATCGATAAGAATTGGGCCCTCATCGTAGGTGATTCCAACTGTTTCAAGTGTGCGAATCAGGGATTCAACAGCGCCCTCAACAAGGCGTTCACGATCCGTGTCCTCTACGCGTACAAGAAACGTTCCTCCGTGCTTCTTCGCAAAGAGATAGTTGTACAGCGCTGTGCGCAATGAACCGACGTGGAGAAATCCTGTTGGGGATGGGGGGAAGCGTGTCTTGATGTTCATAGAGTCCATTGTCGACGAATTTCAGTAAAGACGTTACGGGTTGATTGGAGAAAAATTTTGCAGCGGAACGCTTCGCGTGCGACGATGAGTGGAAAGACGATTGAAGCGTTGAATATGCGGCGCCATCGCCGAGGTTCAATAAGTAGACGCCAGAGCCATTCAAGACCGACCTTCGATACCCAACGTGGGGCTCGTTTTTTTTGTCCCGAAATCATCTCAAGCGCGCCACCCACACCGATCCAAATCTTGACACTGGGACAGGCTGCGCGGACTTGGACGATGAACTGTTCCTGTTTGTGAGACCCAAGCGCGACCGCTATGATTGATGGAGCATACGCATTCACCTGACGCAAGAGATCCTCGTTTACCTCAAGATAGCTTCCCTGCCAAACGATCCGCCCTGGGTCGATGGCTGCAATATCAAGACCCACAAATCGCTGTCGGAACTTCTGTGCAGAGGCTTCTGCTGATGATGGCGCGCCACCCAGTAGTAACACACGGACACCGACACGTGAGGCAAGCGCACAGAGTCGTTCAAGGAGATCCACACCTGGAAGTCTGTTTACGAGCCGGGATTCGGAGAGCGCCACGGCGGCATATTGTAGACTCACAGAATCCGCAACGGCCAAATCGCTGTGATTGAGCAGGTCCATAAACGCGACATTCTCTCTTGCTTCCAACAAAAACTCCGCATTGGGCGTCACAATGGTATGTCCCCCCTGGTCCCGCAGCCAATCTTCGAGCATTGCCTCGATTTCAGATGCGGACAAATCATCAATTCTCACACCAAGTAGGTGATGGGTCATACAGTGTCTGTGCGGCGGCATTATACCAAAATTCTCGGGTTTTCCACATTGACATTTCCATTTTAGCACTCTACACTTCTGAGTGCTAAACCTCACTCGTAACTTGGTTACGTAACCAGGTAACGTCTATGATGCCAAATAATTTTACACACAAATCACAAGAAGCCATTCAGATGGCGCACGGAATCGCCGTTGAACATGGACAGCAGGCACTTGAACCCATTCACCTTCTTGCCGCTCTTCTTGAACAAGACGATGGTGTTGTCGGTGCCGTGATCGACAAGGTGACGGCTTCGCGTGCGCGTCTTCGAGGCGAGGTCGACAAGATCCTCGATTCCCTGCCCCACACCCCAGGCCCGGTGCCTGGTGGTGGCATGGCACAGATCTACATGAGCCAACAGATGGCGGATGTGCTCTCTGCCGCCCACAAAAAAGCAAAATCGTTCTCTGATGAATTTATTTCGACCGAGCATCTCCTGCTCGGGCTTCTTGGCAATAAGGCCATCGCGCGACTCCTCACAGGCTACGAAATCATCGAGGAAAAAGTCATGGCCGCGCTCAAGGAGATTCGCGGAACTCAGCGCGTCGACTCACAAGAACCAGAGGGCCGATACCAGGCGCTGGAAAAGTACGGACAGAACCTTACAGATCAAGCACGCAACGGAAAGCTCGATCCCATCATTGGACGGGACTCAGAGATCCGTCGGGTCATGCAAGTTCTTTCTCGCCGCACAAAAAATAATCCCGTACTCATCGGCGAGGCTGGTGTGGGAAAGACCGCCATCATCGAGGGGCTTGCCCAGCGCATTGCCTCCGGCGACGTTCCTGAATCACTCAAAGAAAAGTCTGTCGTGGCGCTCGATCTTGGGGCTATGGTCGCGGGCACAAAGTATCGTGGAGAATTTGAAGATCGTCTCAAGGCCGTCATCAAGGAAATCGAAGCCTCACAGGGCAAAATCATTTTGTTTATCGATGAGTTGCACACTTTAGTCGGTACAGGTACCACCGAGGGTGGATCGCTTGATGCATCCAATATGCTCAAGCCCGCCCTGGCTCGCGGTGAGCTGCGCGCGGTGGGAGCCACAACGATCAAGGAGTATCAGAGGTACATCGAAAAAGATCCCGCGCTTGAGCGACGTTTCCAGCCAGTGATGGTGGAGGAACCAACGGTCCAGGATACGATCGCCATCTTGCGTGGTATCAAGGAGAAGTACGAGGTGCATCACGGTGTGCGCATTTCAGACCCATCGCTTGTTGCCGCCGCGGAGCTTTCCCATCGCTATATCACGGACCGTCACCTTCCCGACAAGGCCGTGGATCTCATCGACGAGGCAGGTTCGATGTTGCGCATGCAAATCGATTCCATGCCAGAGGAGCTCGACCACCTCAAGCGTGATCTTATGCGCCTGGAGATCGAACAAAGGGCGCTTGCCAAAGAAGACGACAAGGAATCCAAAGCCAGACTCTCTGAGATCGACAAACAGATTGCCGACTTGCGCGAGCAGACCGAAGGCCTCGAGGGCCGATGGCAAAACGAGAAAACACGCATCACCACCATTCAAAACATTAAAGCTGAAATCGATCAGCTTCGTGCGTCCGCTGAAGTTGAGGAGAGACGCGGGGACCTTGAGAAAGTCGCCGAAATTCGCTATGCGCGTATTCCTGAGCGTGAGAAGGCGCTGCACAAAGCGGAAAAAGAACTCACCTCTCTTCAAAAAGAGCGTGGGCTCCTCAAAGAAGTCGTGGGCGAAGAAGATATCGCTCACGTCGTCTCACGTTGGACGCATATCCCCGTATCCAAAATGCTCGAATCAGAAATGACCAAGCTCACACGCATGGAGGAGGAACTCTCTCGTCGAGTTGTTGGTCAGGAAGAAGCTATCACCGCCGTCTCAAACGCTCTGCGACGTTCACGCGCCGGGATTGGCGAGGAGAAGCGCCCGATCGGGTCGTTTATCTTCTTGGGCCCCACAGGTGTAGGAAAAACCGAGCTCGCCAAAGCGCTCGCGGCGTTTATGTTCAACGAGGAAACGGCTCTGGTGCGCCTGGACATGAGTGAGTACATGGAGAAGCATTCAACCTCTAAAATCATCGGATCCCCACCCGGGTATGTTGGCTACGAAGAAGGCGGTCAGCTCACCGAAATCGTACGTCGCAAACCGTACTGCGTTTTGCTTTTTGACGAAATTGAAAAGGCACATCCGGACACGTTCAACCTTCTTCTGCAAATTCTCGACGACGGACATCTCACAGACGCAAAAGGACGCAAGGTAAACTTCAAGAACACGATCATCATCATGACGAGCAATATCGGCTCGGAGTTCATCTTAAACGCGGGGCAAACCAAACAGCACATGGGATTTGAGGATGGGGATGGTACGCAGACGCAAGAAGAAGAAACACGTGACCGCGTACTCGCGATGCTTAAAGATCACTTCCGTCCTGAGTTCCTCAACCGTATCGACGACGTGATCGTCTTCCACAGTTTGAAAGAAGCGCAGATCGAAAAGATCGTCGAGCTTCAGCTTGCGATCGTGAGTGCCCGTCTCAAGGAACAACGCGGCATTACCATTTCGATTTCCGACTCTGCCAAAAAACTCCTCGCGGATCAAGGCTTTGATCCTGCCTACGGCGCGCGTCCATTGAAGCGTGTCATCCAGTCGTTGATTCTCGATCCCCTTGCCATGAAAATCGTCTCCGGCGAAATCGGCGAAGAAACCGACGTCGCCATCGGCGCAAAGGGCGAAGAGATCACGCTCAAGGCGACGAAGAGGAAGAATGGGACGAAGTAATCAGCTGTCCGATCCCCCTCCTTTTCAAGGAGGGGCTAGGGGTGGTTAGAGCCTGTACATTTTCATCTGGGGTCAGGTCTCCACTGTCCACGTTTGATCTAAACATTGTTTGTGCTATGCTTTTCTCATATGACTGAGCGACGTGAAACAAGGCCGGATGGGGTTGTTGAATTAGAACAACATTATAAAATGAATCTCCTCACAAATCGAGAAGCGGTGATCGAGGCGCTGATAGTTATGGAGGGTCGAGACTGGTATGAAAAATTTCAACCGAAGTGGAGAGAGCACTCAATTGAAGGAGCTCTAGAAAATGCTCTGAATGACGGTGTTGGGGTGATCTATGGGTCTGGTGGTTCTCATCGCTACGTTGTAGAACAAGACGGACGTGTCATTTACTTAAAAGATTTTGGCTCAGGACAAGCCGATAAAGCAGGGCAGTTAGGATTTGAATGCAACTAAGCCACTTCTATGGATCTTCATTCTCGCTGGACACATCGCTGGCGCAATCCCAAGACGGACTCGTTTGAGTCCCCTATTCATGGCCTTGGGGTTGTGGCGAATGCGGATATCGCCAAAGGTGAAGTCGTCATGGTTTACGGCGGCATCGTTGTCCCAAGAAGCGAGATCAGGGAATATCGCAAGGAGGGTGGCCATGCTGGGATTCAGCTGAGCGAGGATTTTTTCATGGTTCCTGCTTCGAGAGAGGAACTACAGACAGAAGGGATTATCAATCATTCCTGCGAACCAAATTTCGGCTTTCGAAGTCAGATTGAACTTGTTGCTATCCGAGACATCAGCAAGGATGAAGAAGTTTTTCTCGACTACGGATTCATGGAAACAGACTTCGATTCATTCGAGTGCGGCTGTGACAGTTCGGCGTGTCGAGGGAAAGTCACCCCAGACGACTGGAAGCGCAAGGACCTCCAGGATCGTTTCGGCGATTACTTCTCACCGTATCTGAAAACGAAGTTCAACTAAGCACATCAAAAACATCCTCCATTGCGGAGGGTGTTTAGGTTTCAGGATCACGGACAGTTTTTCGTATATACGAACTTTTGTCCGCAGAAAAGGATACATTTTTTCTCACCTGCGAAATTTTGTGACCCTTTTACAGAATAAGCTGCTGTAGCTCGTTTTTGCGAACCGCTATTTCTATGTTAATCTAGGCTCCAGACATATAAAATAATATGAGTAACTACGCAACAAAACGGGTTCTTGTTCTCTTCACGGGTGGCACCGTGGCTGGAAATGTCGCCAAAAGTGACGTGTCCCAGAATGTGAAATCCGATCCCAACAGTTTCATGGAGGTGCTCAAAGCCTCTTGCGAGATTGTGAAGCAGAATTGGAACGTCGAAATTATTCCAGAGGTTCACGAGCTCTTCAACGTGGATAGCTCCAATATCCTTCCTGAGAACTGGACGACGCTTACTGGGAAGATTCAAGAGGTCTATGACGATTACGATGCCTTCATTGTCTTGCATGGAACCAATACCATGGGATACACCTGTGCCGCTCTTTCCTTTGCGCTCGAGAACATCAATAAACCCGTCATCGTCACCGGCGCGCAAGTACCGCTTGGTTATTTAGGAACAGACGCAACAACCAACCTGGTGAACGCCCTTCGTCTTGCCGTCTGGGGATACCATCAGATCAAGGGCGTGATGGCGTGCTTTGGAAGCCAGATCATTACGGGCGTGCGCGTCAAAAAAGGGACTGACTTTGATTACGATCCATTCAAAGCGTTTCAAACAGGATCCATCGGACAGATCGGCCGATTTATTCGTATCAGCGAGTCAGCTTTGAATAAACACCTGGGTTATCTGACCAAGTCGGAGCCATTGGCGATTCAATCGCGTGTACTGAGTGTGAAGAAAGATTTTCAGACCTCGACCATCGCCTCGCTTACAGAATTCCCCGGAATGTCACCCAAACTTTTTGCCTCATTGGTGGAGAATAACGGGATCAAAGCGTTTGTCTTCCGTGCGTTCGGCGCCGGCGATGCAAGCCAACACTTGCGAGAAGCATTTCTCTATTTGAAAGAAAAGCAGATTCCCATCGTTGTTACATCGCAGGCTCCAAGTGGTGTTGCAAGTTTCCAAGTGAACGAGCCGGGGAAAGAACTGCGAGATCTTGATCTTGCAATCCCCGCGTTTGATATGAGTATCGAGTCAATCACGGTTAAGCTCTCCTGGCTCCTTGCTCAAAATTTCAGCTACGAGCAAATCAAGAGCAAGATGCTTGAGGACATGCATGGCGAGATAAATATCGAGAATGAGCTTATCTAGCTATGTTCTCAACGACCAATTTTCTCAAATTGAATACGGGTGCACAGATGCCTCTGCTTGGTCTTGGAACCTGGAATGCGCCGAAGGATCGTATAAGAGCGGCTGTTGAGATTGCGCTTATGGAGCATGGGTACTCGCATATCGATTGCGCCCATGTGTATGAGAATGAATCGGGTGTTGGTGAGGTATTTGCAAAGGTGTTCGACGGAGGGCGCCGTCGAGAAGATGTTTTTATCACGAGTAAACTTTGGAACTACGACCACGCAAAGAGCGATGTCCGCGTCGCGTGCGAAAAGTCACTTCATGATCTTCAGGTGGACTATCTCGATTTGTACCTCATGCACTTCGGGGTCGCGTCCCCACATGGGCAAGGAATTGAACCCGACGATAAAGACGGTGTGCTCATTCCCGCAAAGGTTTCTGTTCGTGAAACCTGGGAGGCAATGGAGGAGCTCGTGCGCGACGGTCTCGTAAAAGCGATTGGAATTTCAAATTTCACTGCGCCCATGCTCGTCGATCTACTCACCTACACGCAGATCACCCCTGCGGTGAATCAGATTGAACTGCACCCCTATTGCCAGCAACCACGCATGATTGAATTTTGTCAGCAGCTCGGTATCGCCGTGACAGCCTATTCTCCGCTTGGTTCGCAAGTCGAAATGAATGGAAGTAAACCAGCCTTGCTGGATGATCCTACGATTCAGCGCATCGCTCAGGCTCATGGAAAATCACCCGCGCAGATCTGTCTTCGTTGGGGTGTGGAACGTGGAACTGTTGTGATTCCTAAGAGCACCAGTCCTGAACACATCGCCCAGAATGCAGATATTTTTTCCTTTGAACTTTCCGAAGGCGACATGACAGAGCTTGCCAAACTCGACCGACATCTTCGCTACGTTGACCCATACGAGTGGTGGAAAGTCCCGTATTTCGACTAAATCAGACGACCGGAGACCTGACCCCAGCCCATCGTTCTGTGATATAATCGTTCTGTTATGAAACGCCTGTTTTTTGGTTCGTTTGCGGTCTATATTGCCTTCCAGCCTTTTGTTACCGCTCAGGCGGATGAGTTCATTGTTGACCCAGAATACCTCGTGTCAGACACGGAAATGCTCGATGTGTATTCCATGAGTCTCTTGGATATCGAGCATTTTTTGATTCGTGGAGCGCTAGATGAATACACCGGATCAGATGTGAACAACGAAGAATTGAGTGCTGCAGAAATCATCTACAACGCCGCTCAGGAGTTTGAACTCTCGCCAAGATTCTTGTTAGTGCTTCTGCAACGAGAACAAAGCTTAGTCGAAGACGATTCTCTCTCGCAGGACCAACTCGACTGGGCCATGGGCTATGCGGTCTGTGACGACTGTTCAAAGGACGATCCTCGCATTGCCAAGTACATGGGTTTTGGCAACCAAGTCTACTATGCAGCTAAGCGCATTCGCGAATCCTACCTCGAGGATCTGGAAAGTCGTGGCTATACGGAAACGGGAATGGGACCAGGCATCGAGAAGACGATCGACGGAACTCTTGTCACGCCTGTAAACAACGCAACCGCTGCACTTTACACCTACACGCCGCACCTGCATGGCAATGAAAACTTTGCGATCATCTGGGATCGTTGGTTCACGTACGAGTACGTGACCGGAAGTCTTCTCCAGGATAAAGAGTCCGGCGGCATCTGGCTTATCCAATACGGTGAGCGCCGACCCATCACCTCGCGCACGGCGTTCTACTCACGTTTCAATCCGAACACCGTCGTTCAAGTAAGCTCGAGTACCCTTGAGCAGTACCCCATCGGTTCGCCGATTAGTTTCCCAAACTATTCCCTCTTGCGCTCTCCGGGTGGAACCGTGTACTTGATCGTGGATGATGCTCGTAGGGGCTTCACTTCGATGGAAGCGTTTCGTTCACTTGGATTCTCCACCGACGAAATCGTAGACGTTGAATGGGAAGATCTCGGTTCGTATGCTGAGGGCGAGCCGCTCACTCTAACCTCGAGCTACGCACAGGGTGCGCTTCTCCAGGATACGACAACTGGCGGCGTCTTCTGGGTTGAAGACGGAGAAAAACACCCGATCTTTTCTCGAGAAGTGTTAAAGAATCGATTCGCAAGCACTCCCCTCACCCCTGCAAGTACAGAGGATCTCGAAGTCTTTGAGACGGGTGAATCCGTCTTATTCCAAGACGGAACATTGACCGGCGTTCCTGGATCCCCTGACGTATTTGTCATCTCAGAAGGCATGCGCCGACCCATCGCGGATGAACTAACATTCTACAGTTTCGGATGGGACTGGAGTCAGGTTGTCTGGACCTCAGAACGAGCTGTTCTTGAGCATCCACTCGGAGAGGTTCTTGAACTAGACACTGAATTTGAAGAGGAAGATGTAGAAATCGCCTCAACATCACTATGATCTGCTTCGCCGCCATCACCCCGCACACACCACTCCTTATTCCAGGCGTCGGCAAAGAGAACGTCGCAAAGCTTGAGACGACAACAGTCGCTCTTCAACACTTGGAGGAGGAGCTTTACGCCTCGCATCCAGACGTTATTGTTGTGATTTCCTCGCATGCCATACAGCATAAAAATGCTTTTTCTCTCAATCTCCACGACAAGTATGCCATCGACTTTAGAGATTTTGGTGATCTTGCAACCTCGCGGATTCTCGAGCCTGATGTTGAACTCATGAGTGAAATCGAAGCACACATGCACGACAAAGCCGTCCCGTTCACGCTGGACTCAAGCGCGACACTCGATTATGGAACAGGTGTGCCGCTATACTTTCTGGCAGAGAATCTTCCTAAGATAAAAATCGTTCCTCTCTCCTTCTCTGGTCTTTCGGCCAAGGAGCATGTCCGTTTTGGAACAGAGCTCAAGGATGTTTTTGAACGATCAGGTAAACGCATCGCCGTTGTCGCCTCGGGAGATCTTTCGCATTGTCTGAACTCTGATGCACCACTCGGCTACAAACCAGAGGGCGAAGAATACGATCAGAAGATTCTCGAAGCGGTGAAGGGCATTGCGACATCGGGATTACTCTCCATGAGCACGGAACTTCTCGCGGGTGCCAGCGCCTGCATCCAAGAACAGTTGCTCATCTTGTTTGGGATTCTCGAGCGTAAAAAGATCCGCGTTGAAATTCTTTCCTACGAACATCCATTCGGCGTCGGTTATCTTGTGGGACAGATTCACGTATGATTGCGGAAGTCTACCCACTCATGAGGCTTCCGCGCGGCAAGAAGGCTTTCGATTACCTCGTGCCAGAGGGAGAGACTCCTGTACGAGGCTCGTTTGTACGGATCCCCTATCGGCAAGAGGAACTCTGGGGCATGGTTCGACAAGTGAAGGACAAACCGCCACGGGGCATCACGCTCAAGGAAATAGCGTGGGTACGCAATGACATTGGGATAAGAGAGGAGGAGCTCTCTTTTTTTGAACGCCTGGCGCATGACCTGGCGCAGTCTATCTCATCCGTCTTGTACGCCGCGTTGCCCACGCCTCCGGTTCGACCCTCGAGTGGACGCACGTCAGATCTTGCCTGGCTACCACTTACCCTTCCAAGCTCAGAGGCCGAGCATGTCCTGCGTATCGTGCAGACATTAGCTGTGCGTGGACAGGCCTTTATTCAAACGCCCGATCTTCGTCGAGCGGCGGCCGTCATTCTTGGCTATCTGCAAAAACAGCCAGAGCAGAAGGCCATTATCATCGCCCCGACCGTCCGAGATGTGCAACTTCTCAAGAGTCGTCTGACGGGGTTCACGCCCCTCATTATCACTGGTGACGAAACTGACCGTGAACGATTTGAGACGTGGCAGGGATATCGACAATCTTCCCGTGGTGTTCTTCTTGGAACAAGAACCGCGCTCATGGCGATCGACTCGAGTATCACCACCGTCTTCCTCTTGCGTTCAGGCGACCGGGTCCACAAGCAGAGCGATCGAAACCCGCGATATGATACGCGCGAGATCGTCTGGGAACATCGTCGAGCCTTTGGTTCTAACCTCTTTTGTTTAGATGTCGCCCCACAGCCGTCAACGCTTTTACGCTTTAACGAATCTGAACGTTTGAACTGGGGCGTCTATCCGAGTGTTCAGATCGTCAACGTGAATCAGGAGCGTGGTGCGTCATCCTCCCCCCTCTTGAGTCACACGAGTCTTGAGGCAATCAGCACAGCGCTAGACGCAGGCAAACAGGTGGTGTGCGTGTACAACAAAAAGGAAAATTGGATGGAATGCCTGCGGTGTCAGACAAGAGCCGTGCTCGGAGCACATTGTTCAAGTTGTGGAGGAACAACGTTCAAGACGCTCTCCTATGGGAACCAGGATCTCGCGCTTGAGCTTCAGCGTCTCTTTCCAGATCGAAGCGTGTCCGTCATTGATAAAGAACGCCTAGGCGACGACAAGACAGACATCCTCGTCGTTACCACGTTCTACTACGAAGCCCAATATGACCCGTTTCGAAAATCCGATGTCGGACTTGTGGTTCACCTTACCGCCGACGCCCCACTCTATACGTCTGGTCCTGGTGCGATTGAAGAGCTGTTACGTGATGTGTGGCAATGGGCCTGGTTGGGATTTGGAAGACGCGCCCCGATCATTATTGAGACAGCAAGTCAGGAGATGCTTCATGAAGTTTTTGAGCATCCTTTTGATGTGGCTCTTGACGAACTCAAAGCACGCGAACGGTTTCATCTTTCCCCACTCTACCGCTGGAGTCGAGTCCTCTACAAAGAGGACGAACCTAAACGTGCGCAAATTGCGCTGGCGACACTCCGTGACCAAATTTCTAGGATTGATGGTGCCATCGTCCATCCTGTGTTCACGAATACTCAAGGTCATCACCTGTTTGAATGTGGTGTTCCTGTTGTGCAGGTTGAGACGCTGTTATCGATCTTCACGTCGCTTCCTGATCGGTATATCATTGACACAAACGCTCTTGGTTGATAATCTTTCAAACTCATTTAAACATTCTCGTCATTGCGAGGCCAAGCCGAAGCAATCTTTTAGAGGATTGCTTCGCGTAAAGCGACGTGGTCGCAACGCGACTTTACGTCGTCGGTCGATAACAGACTCCCTCCTCGCAATGACGAGAAAAAATATGACTCACCTTCCTGTCATCAAAAACCCTAGCGATCTCTTACGAAAGAAATCCGAACCTGTCAGCAAGGAAGAGCTCGCTGGAAAAGAAATTCAGACACTCATCGATGATCTTTTAGACTCGATGCGTCTTGAAAATGGCATTGGCATTGCCGCGCCGCAGATTGGCGTGCACAAACGGGTAATCATTGTTGACGATGGCAAGGGGCCAGCCGCATACGTGAACCCAGAGATCACAGCACGATCCATTCGTAAGGGACACTTCATTGAGGAGGGCTGCTTGTCCGTTCCCGGAATCTGGGGCTACGTCACTCGTCACAAGGTTGTGAAGGTCCGGGCGCTGGATCGCAACGGTGAACGTGTTGCGCTCAAAGTAAAAGATCTAACCTCCGTCATTTTCCAGCATGAGATCGATCATCTCGATGGAATCCTATTCATCGATAAGGCGGACACCTACACCCGCCACCCAGGGATGTGAAGATTGTTTTCTTTGGTACACCCGCCTTTTCTGTTCCCTTCCTGACGGAGCTTATTCGTGATCCAGAAATCGAAGTTGTTGGTGTTGTCACACAGCCAGATAAGCCAGCGGGACGTGGTGGAGACGTCACCCCTTCTCCTATCAAAATTCTCGCGCAGGACGCCGTG
>JACQSF010000029.1 GCA_016206085.1 Candidatus Uhrbacteria bacterium | reverse complement strand
GGATGGATGAGCGGGGCCGACGGCGCCATCGCCTTCACCGGGTCCAGCACCGGCTCCATCTCCTCGTACTCGACCTCGATGAGATCCAGGGCCTGTGCGGCAATCTCCTCGGTGTCGGCGGCCACCGCGGCCACTTTCTCGGCGATGAACCGGACCACGCCGTCGGCGACGATCGGCATGTCGTAGACCCGCCTGCCGATCTTGAGGCCGGCGACGTCCTCGCCCGTGACCACGGTCTTCACCCCCGGGAGCCGAAGCGCCCGGCTCGCATCTATGCGCTTGATCCGCCCGGAAGGAATGGGACTCCTCAGGCACTTGCCCCAAAGCATCCCCGGCAGGGTGACATCCACTGCGTATTTCGCCTTTCCGGTAACTTTAGCTTCGCCTTCGACTCGCGGAGTGGAATTCCCTATGATTTTCTTGGTTGCCATGACACCACCTCCAACAAAGGTTGTCTTTTTAAGTTTAGGAACTCCGCCCCGAACGCCCAAAGATCTTGAGCCGTGCGAAACGGAGTTAGAAGTTGGCTCCCCGGGAGGGACTCGAACCCCCGACCAAGTGGTTACAAGTGCCCTGATATTTCTACCAGGCTTGGACTATCTCATCATCCGCCTCAGGCGGATGTCGGGCGCTAGCGAGGTTTATTGGTAGGGTCCTCAACCTCTAGTCTCTGCACGTTCCTGCCTACGACTCCCCTTTCGGCAGGCTTCGCTCAGGATTCCCATACAGGAGAATGGGTATTCCTGCTTAGGGTTCCCTGAATTCACCCGATTTTTCAATCTGCCTTGCGGCAGAAAGCTGCAACTAAAAAGGTCACAGCCACCTGCTCTACCGGCTGAGCTACCGGGGAAACAATATATGGAAGAAATAACACAGGCCAAAGGGGAAGCCAAGTGAGTGGGAGCCCTTCAAAAGAAAAGATGCCACCTGGGCTGCCCCGCCCCCTGTTCACCATACTAAAAGCCCCCTTGCCAACCAATAATGCTTGGATAATAATGATTCTATGGCTCAAACCAGCACCAGCCAACGGCACCATGATTCTATATTGAAAGCTCTAGTGTCAACGGCACTAAACCAAAGTAAACTTTCAGGTCTTTGTGAGATCCTCAAGGTGGTAGCCAGCGCCGTGAATGCTACTGGATGTGTTCTTTGGAAGGTGTCTCCGGACTCCAAGTTGGATCAAGATCCCCCGATAGGAAGCTTGTTTGTGGTTGCGCACTGGTGTGAAAAAAATCAGATTTTTACGACTTTTGACGTCCCAATCATACCTCTAATCGGCGTTGCGATTCTAAAAAACCAAACCATCAACGTGAAAGATGCCATGAGCGAGGGACTAGAGTCCTTTGCGAGAAGCGGTAATGTTAGATCACTATGCTTAGTACCAATGAATTTTGCTGACGCTACCAAGGGGATTATTGGCATGTTTAGAGATGTACCCCAGCCTTTTGACAAAGCGGCAGTTCTTGAAGCGGAGCAGCTCGCCCAGCTCGTAGGTCACCTCCATCAAGTCATTAGAAGGGAAGTCGCGTTCCGCTTAATGCAGAACGTCGACCATGCAGTCCGTGAAACCGAGCGGCGCTGTAGCACGGCTTCCCTTCCCAAAGATGATCTGAAGAAAGTCCCCCAGAGGATCTGCGATTTGGTTACCGAAACGCTCCAGTGTGTTGAAACATCTATATTTCTTGAAGACCGCTTTGATACCCCCGGTGTATACGAACTGATGGCAACGACCTGGCCGGAACGGCTGAAAAAAGAAACGTACCGCAAAGGTGAAAATGGGCTAACCGGTTATGTTCTAAACCACGCCAGGCCAATCCAGATATTTGATCTCTCTCAAGACATAAACACAATCCAGTTCAGACATCCGGGTTTGATTTGGAAGGACTCCACGATTGTTGCGGAGGCTGCCCGACGTTTCCTCGGGATCGGCGCGGGCGATAACCTGCCGCCTTTGAGCTTCATCGCTACTCCGATTTTGCAGGGAGAGGAACTCCTCGGCGTGATTCGCTGCAGCCTTGCAAAGGGACCTCCTTACTACTTGGGCAGCGAAGAGACTAGCCTTCTGGAGCTTGTCGCCGCTCATATTAGTGAGTACTGGGGTGCTGTCCTGAGGCGACGCAAATCAGAGGAAGAGAATTTGGCTTGGCGCGCGCTGATCGATAGCATCAGGAAGTTGAACCGATTCGTCCATAACCAGCTTGCGAAAGAAGTCCCCGATGAGCATGAGATTTTTGCTCAAGCCCTTCAGGTTACCGATGATGTCATCAGGGGAGCCGAGATTACCGACATTCGCCTCCTCGACCAAAATAAGAAGGAACTCTATTTCGCCGAGACGCATGGTGTAGCCTGGAACACTGGCAGCAAAGGCGAAATCCAAGAGCGCTTGCGGCGACGTTTCTCCGTGCTTGAGAATCCCCCAAAATCAGTGGGAGCGGATGTTTATAAGACTCGCACCACCTGTGTCATACCCGATGTTCATGATACCAGCTATCATTACTCCGAAACGTTTCCCGACACTAAACGTATCATAGTAGCGCCTATTGGCGTTGAGGATAAGTTTTTCGGCGTCTTGGACATCAGGGGAACCGGCGAGCACGGCTTCGCGCCTCATACTGAGGCCATTGCCGATGTTTTAGGGCAACAGCTTGGACTGTACCACTATCTGATGGCCACAATCAGTCAACTCCGCAGTTCCGAAGCTGAGCGGGAAATAGAGATGGATCACCAAAGGCAAACCTTTGAGGATCTTGAACATCAGCTGAAGAGCCCCATCATACAGGCTTACGCGCGGGTACAGGCGTTCCTCAAAGATATCCCTGCGGAGTCGCGTGTGCTACGCCAAATGCAAGCGATACGCGGCCTCTGCGGCAAAGTCAGGCGGGTTACAATAAGCACTGGGATTTTCGCTTCGCTGGCAAAGGGAAAACCAATTGAGCCGACTTTTCGCTCTTTGTATTACCAAGACCTGATCAGGATGTTGATTGAAGCTGCGATGGATCATGAATTTATTGTTGATACGGAACGTTATATCAAGTTCGAAGTGATTCGTAAAACTTTCGAGCCTTTGGGGAAACTTGAAGTACGCGCTGATCCTGATCTGCTTGAGCAAGCTGTTAACAACGTCCTGGATAATGCGGGTAAGTACAGTTTCCCAAGCACGTCGGTATTGATCTACGGCGGCTTCACTGGGAAAGGGCGATTTCATATTTCGGTGGCTAACAAGGGCATAAAGATACATTCCCGCGAGGTACGGCAGTGCAGCGAAAGAGGTTGGAGAGGCGAGGAAGCGGCGGCGGCAAGCGGAGACGGTACTGGTATTGGTCTTTGGATCGTCGATAACGTCATGAAATCCCAGGGCGGCGAGCTTATTATCGCACCCACAACCTCGGATGGAATTACTGAGATTAAGTTGATATTGCCGGTTTCGAGTTGAGAAGGCAGGGTGACATGAAAATTCTAGTCGTTGAAGACGACCATTTGCAGCGGGATTGGATCCGTCAGCAATTGCAGCAAGAGCTCAATGCTCAGATTGACGTGATCAAGACAGAACTGGATTTTCGTTCTCGGCTAGAGGAGATCACCAAAAACCCCCCTGATGTAATTATAATGGATATTATGCTTCGATGGACTGACCCAAACCCAGCAATGGAGCCACAACCTGAGGATGTAAAAATGGAAGGTTTCTTCCGTGCCGGCCTTAGGTGCGAAAAGCTACTGGCTTCGGATGAAAGGACAAAAAATATTCCCGTAATTCTTTACACTGTTTTGGCCAATAGTGACCTAGGCGACAAAATCAAGAAGTTGGGCCAAAATATTTTCTACGTTCCAAAAGATAGTGATATCCGACCGCTAGCTAGGTGGATTCGGGGACTTGTGCGCCGACATTAAGTTCTTCTTTAAGGTACTGGCTGTGAACTTTCTCGATACGGAGCTTTACGCCGCTATGGACGTCAGGCCTTGCTTCAATAGTTGCAATTCCATGTGAGACGATGCCTTTGGCAGCCCGCACACTACAGTACGGACTCGTCTCTAGCGGGTCCAGAATTTGCGACACGTAATCTCCAGGAATCGCTTGCATTGCCCAGCGAGGCCAATCGTTATGAACAGCCTGTAGCAGGATCTCAATTTCCAAAATCGGCCGGCCGGGGTATATTTCTGCTATCTGCTTGATCAGAGCCTGGAATTCCTCACAACGACCCGAATCGCGATCTAGATACTTTGCTATGAACTTCAGTGCCCAGCCGATTGCATCAAGATCCGGCTCGCCAACGGTTTCGGCCGACGCGGGCTTCATTACGATGCCGTTGAAACCATCGTACTCGTCTCCGGGCAGAAAATCATGTTTTCGCTGCTCCAGCATCGTTTCCCAGATAGGACGCAGACGATCGTCAATCTGATTTGAGATCAGAGCTGTCAGGAGCGAGTCGCGCACGTCCACGCCTAGCCAATTCCCCTTGAGGACTCGCCGTTGGAACAGTTTATACAACGGCTCGGCAAGTTGATCAGGGCAGCCCAGGCCCGCGCACAGCATAAAGAGGTTGTAAAGCACTTTGTCGGGTCGAGTGCCGGGACGCATTAGGTCTGGCTTCCCGTCCAGAACTTTGGCCACACGTTCCGCCAGCCTGGTTTCGGCCTCAAACCGTTTGTCGGCTAACGGCAACCCACGCAGCAGCCACAGAAACGGTTCGTCATCATGGCCGACCGGAGGAAGGTTATAGCCTTCCAACCAATTGATCAATTCCTCGGGCCGCCAATCGTCGCGCGTAAGCCAGTCCCCAAGCATTTCTCGCATCCATAGGATCGGCTCAATATCCATCAATTCAACCATCGTCCTTATAATAGCATAAACATTCGTTAATTTGGATCAGGCATCCACCCGAGAACGTCTGGCCCGTGTCTAGAGACAAGCAACTCGTGATGAGCCCTCCTCATATCTGCTAAGTTTGCGGTGACTGCTTGAGTGGTCTTGCCGATTTTCTTGCCCGAGTCGATCCAATGGTCGATCTTATGGCCAATTTGCTTATGGATGTACTCTGGGAGAAGTTGGGCAGCCTTGGGAGATCCCAAGTCCATAGGGTGCCCGCCCATGGCTAATGGAGTTTGTGGTGGAGAGGGAAAATGATAGGCGTACCAGTCTGCATCAAGTTGGGTAGGACGGGCAATGGTCCCTGCTTCACGAACTTTATACCTCAAAGGCATCACCCAGCGGGGTGAACGTTTCATCATGCCAAGTACCTGCAGCCAGCGGTCCGGTCCCTGCTCAACATGAGGCTCAAAGGCAGACCACGTGGTGGCCCACGTCGGCTGGAACGCTTGATCTTGACGATACTCGTCTAATATCTTCAGGACCGACGCAATGAATTCCTCGATCTGCCATTCAGACCTTCTCTCAAGTTTCTTATCAAGCCAACTGGTAATAGCCTCGTCAGGCAGCTTAGTCCAAGGAGGGCAATTCGGGAACCGAGCCAGCAATTTCCGCCACATGTTTTTTCTCCTCGCCCAGTGGAATACTGTTCCGAGCCCACTTAAGTCGAGGACACGGACAAGCTTTACATCTCGACTGGGGGGATAGGCACTCTGGTGGCCCCGTGAAGAAACGCTACCATCGCCGACAATCAGGTTATTTAAATTTATAGCCCGGTAAACATAATGTGGAAGATCGCGGGTTCTGACCTTTTCCTCAAAATAGTCTTCAATCGCGTTTTGCAGCTCCGCTCCAGTCGGTGGGTTTCCAGCAAATGCGCTGGAGCCTCTTCGCCGGGCCATGTTTGCGGCGAATTCGTCAAACACCTTTTCCCTGGCTTCGCTAACTCGGTGGTCGTGCATCAGGTTGCGGGCCATAGCACGGTAGCCAGCGTTGGGGAGAGTCAGCCATTCAGCAATGGCCTTATCGTACGGATGAGGCTTATTGTTTCTCCCAAAAACTGGAGGCATGCCGCAACGATAGCCTATAGGTTATTTTTAGGGGCGTTGCCAATTTTAACCGGCGAAGCCAGATGATGATACGATTAAGAACTGACTCGGGCCGGTCGCCAAAGTGATTGCCTGCGTATATTCGATAGTGGCTGTCGTGTCAACCCCAGCTAACAACAAAACTTGTACCTTAAACACCCAGCGCCTTGAGTTCTTCCGCCATCCTCTGCTGGTGCGTGGCCGGCCAGTAGAGGCGCCGGCACTGCGGGCAGCAAGAAAAACGCTCTTGGGTGGAAAAGACATAGGGAGGGACTCTTTCTTTAACGGCCTCTTTGGCCATCGGTTCGAGAAGCGCATTGCATTCCACGCATCGGCTGAAGGGTTCTTTC
>JACQSF010000027.1 GCA_016206085.1 Candidatus Uhrbacteria bacterium | reverse complement strand
TATTTGTCTATTCTGGCCTTGACGCAATCCGCAAACTCTGATATCCTTCCATCTTGTGCAGTAACCCTGCTTGTCAGGGTGAAATCGTGATGACCCGTTTAGACAACGTTCATATCGAGAAGCGTCTGAGACCAGCCGCACAAGAGAGAAGTAGATGAACAGGATGAAGTAACATTGCAAGCCTGAAACAGCACTCTCACACTCAGACCTGTCCTCCGTAACTCCGCAAGGAGCGAAGGAGGATGTAAAAACACTCGAGCCTAGGCTCGAGTGTTTTGTTATAGAAGCTTTCCCGATTTCTCCGATGCCTCGCTCCAGGCTTTTAAAAACTCACTGACAAATTCATACATCCCGTTTGGGGGTTGTAAATCCTGCGCGAGTGTCATGGCGACGATCATGAGTACATGGTACGGCTCCTGACCTAATCGTTGCGCGCGCGACCAGACGGGGTGCGCCGTATTGATCAACACTCTTTGCGTGACCAATTTTCCCAAGAGCAATACCTCGTTACCGGTAAAATCCTCAAAGGCGATTTCCAAGCCGGGATCACGTTGGCGCTTTTTGCTTGTGCCTTGTGTATCTGTTTCAAGAGAACGCAACTCGCGCGGCGTTTGAAAACGAGCGCTGTCTCTCTGACCTGGTTGCTCCACAAGACCCTGGGCCAACTCCTGCTTTACCAACTTCTTCTGCTTCTTCATGTTTACCACACTGGCGAGTTTACGACGCCAGTGCTCTCCCACGAGCGCTTCCAATCCCGGAAAGGAATCTGTCATGAGACTCAATGCTCCCTCGATATCATCCGCCATAGGTTTAAACTGCATGGGTGTTTTTTTCTGATCTTGCCGTTCTTCCATCTCCCCGAATTCCCGCAAAATGGGCATGACGGCTTTTTGAATCGCCTTGCGTGTCTCATAATACTTTTTGAGCGCACCGGGTGTTGTCAAAAAATCCGATTTGTTCATCGTAAGAATCTCGGAAAGCCCCGGCACCTCGACCACGCCAGTAAGAAGCTCGGGATGTTTCATTGGAATCCCGAGCCATTCCCACCCACCACGAATAACCTTGCCATACGTAGAAATGCGAAGACCATTTTCACTCGGACGATTCGCTTCACGTCCAAAAAGTTTGCTCCAAAAATTTTCGTCCATGTTGGCCTTTTCCAAAAAACCTGCACCGATAATTTTTCTCGAGCTTCCAAAATGCACGAGAAAAGATTTTGTCTGACCACCCAACGCCTCAACATATACAGCACTCTCATTGACCTCTAGAGAGATTGGCTTCTTATACACATTCTTGAGTGCCCTCACGATCACCTCCTGCGAAGAAACAAGCGGATAAAAGTGTCGCTGAACCGTCTGACGCAAAAATATCTCATCCAAAAGTGGGCTAGAAAGATCTTTTACGGTAATCGCCACGGACGTTCCCTTGCCACTCTCAATGTGTCCATTGAATGGAACAAACTTCCAAGGCGCACGAAACGCATTTTTTAAAAACCACTCCGCCGCGCCATGCGCCCCGTGCTTCCCACGCGTATGAGTCACAACTTTCTCCGCAACCAACAAAGATAACTTCGCTCCCACTCCGGCAAATCCAATCCCTTCTCCGCGCTCCTTGGTGCTTGCGGCAATATTGTGATAACTGCGAAGAGACGCACGATTCATCCCATTGCCATTATCGACGCATCGAAATACACGAGTCTCAGGATGTGTTTCCAATACAATCCGTGTTGCTCCACCATCAAGTGCATTTGCGATCAGTTCGGTAACGATAACTTCCTCAATCGGTGAGGAATACGCATCGCGCAAATCCTCGAGTAAGTGCTTCAGATTAACCCGTGTTTCATTAGCCATACACCGTCAAATGTGGCACGATCGTCTGAAAAAAACAAGGCTGAAAGCTCATAAATAGACAAAAACACCCGGGCTAGCCCCGAGTGTTTTGTTTTTATCTCAGCACTCCTCCCCATTCCATGACCTCGAAACCGTCGCGATTTGCGCGAGGAAGTCGAACTGGGGGTTTGGATGGTTGCCAGACATCGAGTCCCTCATAGTCCATAAGGATGCGGAAGATGTGGTCGGGTTTTACAGAGAGTGAAAGTGGTGCGAGTTCGTTCATGACGTTTGTGCCGTGGAAGCCGATCTTGTAGAACGGTTCGCTCTGCATCCGCGGCAACCAGAACTCGATAAAGTCGGCGATCTCAACCTGATTGAAATTCATCCTTGCGAGCGTCTCGCGTAGGAACGATTCAACACCTGATTGTTCCACTACCCAGTACGTCTGCACTTCCGGATACAATCCGCCGCGTCCTTCCCAGAACAAATACGGATACTCAAGGCCATCCGCACGATTCACGAGATGTCCGTCTGGATAGGCCGTCACATCCCAACCATCACCGTAGTCCGGCTCGGTATACGAGAACCCTCCGCGTGGATTCACCCACACACTCATGTCCATCGTCGACTCTGGATACAGGTAGATCACCGGCTTTCCACACTCAACCGGTGGGACAATTTCGTTGCTCATAAACTCGACCCAACGTCCAAGCCCGTCCTGATAGTAGAAAAATGGATGCTCGAAATCCTCGTAGGTCTTTGGCTCTTCCTGCTTCCACGTGACGATCGTGAACGCCTCATCGTAGTACTCGAGGTCGTAGCTGGTCGGCTCATACACCGGATAGTGCACATCTTCCGTAAAGCCCTCGCCTGTTTGGACGAGTCCCAACGAGTCGATCGTCGACTGTGGGATAACCTTTGTGACATTCGTGAACCCACAACCACCCACTTCTCCCTTGAAATATATTTGCTCATTGGAAACCGTCCCGTCATTCCAACGGATAATAGGCCGACCCATCGCGTACGTGGTGATCGTTCCTGTCTTGTCTGTGTCGTAGTCAAAGAACGGAGGTCGCAAGTCGTAGAACAAGACTCGTCCATCCTCATCGACGTCGAAAAACTGATTCTCCCCCGCCGCGGTCTGACCTTCCAGAAGTTGGCCGTTCACGTCGCGTTTTGGTTCGTATAAACGAAGCGTTCCACCGTCTGTGCGAGAAACGCTCTTGGTTGATCCGGTTAGTGCCGTTGCCTGTTCCGAATACAAACGGTGCCCGTAGCCAGTGAAAAAGTACTCGTTCCCTTCCGAGTCGTAATAGATTTGTTCGAATTCAAATTCGGGGACACGTGCCATGGTGTCCACAACGAACCCCTCCAGCCTTGTTGACCACTCCTCACCAAACCGTTCTGCTAGAGTTATAGCCTTTGAACTAGAACCAAAAGAAACGTCTCTGATGTAATCAAGAACCACCGTCTCTTCGGATCCATCTGAATCAACAAGCAAGTAGAACGATGTATAAGATGTTCCAAAACCGATGAACGGAACGGTTGTCATAACAAAGTCACGACCGTCGTAAACTCCTCCGATGACTGACCCTAATTTGTAGGACCAACTGACTGGGTCATTCGGATTCTCCTCACATTCATTCCACAACTCAGTCTCTCCAACATCAACGAAACAGACAGCCTCACCGAACACCGGGTCATCATAACCCGCAGGTTGAGACGTGGGGTCGATCCAGTCGATCTGGAGTTCCTCATCGGTAGACACAAGCACGAGTTCCTGTTGTCCCTCTTGCGTCTCATCTTCTGATTCGTCAACTGATTCCTCCTGTTCGACGACGATTATCTCATTATCCTCTTGCTCGTCTCGTACTCCCTCCCAAAGGTTTGTCACAAGAACTCCTCCGAAAAAAGCCACAACGCAGATAAGTAAAATGACACCAATGAACGCCGGCGACTTGTGTGGAGCTGGAGCGGGAGGAGGAGCATTAGGGTTGAGGTCGATCATAGGTGAATGGGACGATGCCCGTTAGGATATGAGATGCGAGATCCTCCGATGAGAGGTTCGCAGTGGTTTGAAAAATAACTTGCGCTTGTTCATCGGAGAGCGGCGTCGGTTGACCATCGACCGTCGCAACCGGAGACAGATAGATCATACCGCCGGAATCGTCCAAGAGTACAGTCGCACTCATCCCCACGTCCGTCCCGGGTTCGACTTGGTCAAAGATGAAATTCCCCAGCGAGTAGACGACTGGCACACCATCGACCGTCTCGATACCTTGAATGACATGCGGGTGAGAACCAATGATGAGATCGGCTCCGGCTTCGATCATCCGTGTGGCGAGCTCACGCTGACCGTCTTGGGGTTCAGAAACGTACTCGATTCCCCAATGGGGAAAGACAATGACAAACTGGCCGTCGTGAGCTTCACGTTCTATCGCTGTTACCACGTCCTCGATGGCGGTACCAAACTCATGGTAACCGACGAGGCTCACGTTCTCGAACCGATACATCGACTCACTGTCTGCATAGCCGCCAAACCAATTGATTCCGATCTCATCCAGCCATGCCTGCGTTAACAGCTCGCCATCAAGGCCTCGATCCCGAGAATGGTTATTCGCTAAACTCACGAGATCAACGAATGGCTTCATCGCCGCAACAAACTCCGATGCAAACGTGAACCGAAACGGCGGTTCCTCCGTGGCGATGCTCGGCTCATCACCTAGTGTTCCTTCGAGATTCGCAACTCGCAGATGCGTGCCTTGGAAAAACCGTTGGACTTCCATCCACGGATACTCCACGCCCTGTGACTCGATCTTTGATCGAACTCCTCGATCGAGCATCACGTCGCCCACAAACTGAATCGACAGAAATGGTTCGTCGCTTGCTTTACCGCGCTCGAAGTACCCGAGGATATGACTTGTGTTCTCTCGCCAATCACTCGTCGCCTCCATAGCAAGCGAACTCCCGTGATGGGTAAGATGCCATTCTTGTGTGCCACGTTTCTGATTCACCCAGAACAGCGTCTCAAGCGCGGCGTTCGAGTCGATCTCGAGATTACACATCACCCAGGTGTCCCCGCAATCGCCGTTCTCAATCGTTCGCAACGTGATCTCATCATGGACCGTCTGGATATGCGCGGGCAGGTTGTGCGACATGTCGATCGAAGCAATGACAACCGCTCGCGGAGCCGCATCTTGAATCGAGTAAGCAAGGTCGAGAAGCTGCTGCGGCGTCGCGTCATCATGCACGACGATCGGCACAATTCGAGCTTGCGGAAACCAAACCTTTACAAACGGCACAATCGAGGAGATGCCATGTTCCTGCTTGAACGTCTCCGGTTCGTACGAGAGATCGGGAACCCATCCTTCTTCCCCTTCCCTTCCTAGAAGTTTTTCCAGAACATCCACATCAACCTCGACGTCTCCAAAAGGTGTCTCCCATGTGCCATCTGTCGCCTGCATCACGGAGCGGCCAAGATTGAAATGATTAGGTGAAAGGATTACGACCGTCTTCTCACGACCGTTCCCGAGTGCAGCGAATGTCTGCGCGATCTTATCCGCGACAAGAAGATGATGCGCCACGATCCCTGAACGCGCGCCAGTTCGCTCCACTTCTTCCGCGGCCGCGTTCGCCGCTTCGTAGAGACTCGGCGCAGCAAGGGTGTACGAGAAGTGATTCGTCTCGTTCTCATACGAACTTGGCTTAGGCTCATGGCTCGCGACCCAGATCCCAAACCCAAAACAGACAAGAACGAGAAGAACCACAAAAGAAATATATGTTCTCGTTACGCTCATGGCCTTTAAGACGGATCAAGAATAGACGGTTTCAATTTTTTGGCTTCTTCGATAAAAAACTGTTGCCATTCCTCGGAAGCAATCGGTGTAATCATACGCGGAACATCCTGCGCTTCTCGTGCCTTCACAAACTGTGTCCCAAGCTGAATGGGATCCATGTGCCAGTCAAATTTAATTCGAGCCTTTTTCACGAGATCGTCAATGCTATACCCTTCTTGCTGGCAAAGCAGATATAGATCAATGTAATCACGAGCCTTTGTCCGTTGATAGATCGTGAAGAGCTTATTGACGGCGATGTCGATCTGGCTGTCCACGTCGATGTCGTATTCTCTGCGTCCAATCTCGATCCGAGGAAATGGAAAATACGTAAATTCCATTTTGAGCGTACCGCTCGGATAGTCGAGAAAAAACAGATGCCGGTTCATGCTCGCTTGAAAATCAATTTTGCTGAAACCTAATAACTTTTTCGACTCAGCAAAAAATACATTCAGAGCGGCGACGTCGACTTCGGTTTCAGAAAAAAAATCCAGATCTTCGGAATATCGATGGGATAAATAAAAAGCGGCGAGCGGAGTACCGCCAGTGAGGTAAAAAGCCTTCACTATTTCAGGTTGGGCGCCGATCGCCTTGAGCATCGCGATCTGATCAACGGTGAGAATATCAGACATACAGGAGGATCTTCAGAAATGCCCGTCGTGCCGGATCAATCTCCAATCGATCCCAATACGTTCGAAGATCCGACTCGTTGATCTTCTCCCCGTCCAAACCAAAATTCACTTGCTGTTCGATCTTCCAAATAGCATATGCTTCTGGATCTTTCTTAAGCACGTTGATGTCTGTCGACCAATTTTTCATGTCATCATTTTACCAAAAATGAACCTATTTTTCAACCCCAATAATCCCCTCAATCGCTGGAAGCTTTTTCTGATAATCGCGAAACTCCGCAATCTGACCCTGTGCGCGGGCAAGGTTATGGGCACGACGGGACGGGTAGCGCGAGGAGTCCCAGCCAAAGTAATTGTCGTTGAAATAGTCGGTGAGGAATCGTGCCGCGAGTTCAAGGGTGATCGTCCCGATCGCCTTGGGAATATACTGGAGTTCGCGCTTGGTCATCATATCTCCGGCACCTTTTTTGTATCCCGCCCAAGCCGCGCGGAAGATGGGAAGGCTGAACGAGTTGCGAGGATCGTCTTCTGCCCCACCACACCACGACCGGAAGGCGTCCCCCAGTTCGACCAACAACGGTCGACGGTTACACGTATCAAGATCAATGATTGCCTTGGCGCGACCATTCGCATCAAACAAAATATTCGAGATCTTCGGGTCGCCGTGGATCACACGCATTGGCAATGACGATGGTAAAAAATACTTGGGAAGCTCACGGCGCACAAACTCGATCATCTCTTCCACCACATGATCCGACGCAGGCTGAAGCCTGCGGCTACCTTTATCGACAGCTTTCACAAATGCGTCGTACACTTTTTCTGTTTCGTGAAGAATCTTCGTCGACTTAAACGTGTGGGGGAACCCGTCCATGATCCGATGAAACTTCGCATAGATTTCCCCACAAGCGCGAGCCATCTTTGTGTCTTTCAAGACATGGATCGTCTTTCCAGCAAGTTTCGTCTGCATGCGCCACACGTCTTTTCCATCGCGCACGAGCATCTTCCCTTTCACGGAGAGCACGGCTTTGGGGGACGGAAAGTTCAGCTCCTCCAAGTAACACGTCACGGCCAAAAAGTCCTTCCCGATTGCCTGGCTCGCCAGCACCGGATGGAGACGTTGCAAAATATACTTCCCCGTAGCAGTATCGATCTCGTATGTTTTATGAACAAGGCCATCGGTCACGACTTTCGCCTGACGGATTTCCCCGATATCATAGGAGTCAAGAACGGCTTTTGAAATTTGGACATGCATAGCCTATGGATCTTATCACATTTGTTCTGGTGCTCGCGGCGGCTCTCATCATTACGATGAATCTCTTTGCCATTTACTGGTTTGGTTCCATGCTCATTCCTCTGGTTTCAGGCGGGGCTCCGTATGTTCCCACACGCCCCGAAATTATGGAGCGAATGCTCCGACTTGCCCAGATTGGACCTAACGATGTTGTTGTGGATCTGGGATCCGGTGACGGACGCCTCGTGATCGCCGCTGTGGAAGCAGGGGCGAGACGATCCATGGGGTACGAAATCCATCCGGGTCTCACGAAACTCTCCAACAGGAAAATCCGCCAGGCAGGATTCGAGGGACGCGCTATCGTCCTGAATCACTCCATGTGGAAGGCAAACCTCGTCGATGCCAACATCGTGTTCTTATACCAGATTCCCTATGCTATGGGACGGATAAAAAAACTTCTCGAGTCCCAGCTCGCTCCCGGCTCACGCATTGTCTCCCACGCCTTCAAAATTCCAGATTGGGAACCAGATGCGGTTGATGGATATGTGCTGTTGTATAAAATAAAAAACAGGGTCTAGACCCTGTCTTTTCTTTTCTCTTATCTCACGCGTGAGGGGCCGCCGCCGCGCTTCTCGACGATCTCCTTGGCCACGTTTCCTGGCACGACATCGTAATGAGCGAACTCCATGGAATAACTTGCACGTCCCTGGGTGATGGAACGCAGGCTTGTTGCATAGCCAAACATTTCAGCCAGCGGTACAAGTGCATCAATAACTTTCGCTCCTGAACGTTCTTCCATATTCTGGATTTGACCGCGTTTGGCATTGAGATCTCCTACCACCGTACCCATGAAGTCCTCGGGTGTGACTACTTCGACCTTCATGATCGGTTCAAGCAAATCGATTCCGGCTTTCTTCGCCGCGTCTTGGAACGCCATCGAACCAGCAATCTTAAAGGCGGCTTCGGAAGAATCCACTTCGTGGTATGAACCATCGTAGAGAACGGCCTTCACATCCAAAATCTGATACCCCGCCAACACCCCTCGATCAGCAGCCTCACGAATACCTTTTTCAATTGGGTTGAAGTATTCCTTTGGCACAGAACCTCCTTTCACAATTTCCTCAAAGTCCACACCAGATCCAGGAGGAAGTTTCTCCAAATGAATAAGCGCGTGCCCATACTGTCCGCGTCCACCTGACTGACGCACAAACTTTCCTTCTCCGTCAGCATTGCCTTTAATCGTCTCGCGGTAGCTGACCTGTGGTTGACCCACATTGCACTCCACCGAAAACTCTCGTTTCATGCGATCAACAATGATGTCCAAGTGCAGCTCTCCCATGCCAGAAATAATGACCTGATTTGTTTCCTCGTCCGTACGCACACGGAAGGTTGGATCTTCTTCGGCAAGTTTGTTAAGAGCCACGCCCATCTTTTCTTGATCCTGTTTTGTTTTTGGCTCAATCGCAATGGAAATAACTGGCTCTGGAAAGCTGATAGACTCAAGCAAGATTGGGTGATCGGGATCACACAGGGTGTGACCGGTAAATGTTTCCTTGAGTCCGACCATGGCGGCGATCTCTCCGGCCCACACTTCGGAAACTTCTTCGCGGGTGTTGGCATGCAATCGGACAATACGTCCGACACGCTCTTTTGCCCCAGTTGAAGAGTTCATGATGTAGGAACCCGCTTTCACCATTCCGGAGTAGACGCGAAAGAAGGCAAGCTTTCCAACAAATGGATCAGCCGCGATCTTAAACGCCAATGCGCAGAAGGGTTCATCGTCAGCGGCATGACGAACCACTTCCTTTTCTGGATCATCTGGATCTGTCCCTTTGATCTCTGGCACGTCAAGAGGGCTTGGGAGAAAATCCACAACCGCATCAAGCAAGAGCTGAACTCCCTTGTTCTTCAACGCCGAACCACACATGATTGGAACAAATTCATTTGCAATCGTGGCCTTGCGAATGACGGCCTTCACTTCTTCAAGCGATGGTTCTTCCCCAGCCAGATACTTCTCCATAACCGCCTCGTCGTTTTCCGCAACGGCCTCAAGAAGCTTCGCACGGTACTCGGCCGCCTTTGCCTTGTACTCCTGTGGGATGTCGATGACCTCAACGTCCTTCCCTTGCTCATCGCGATACATGTGCGCCTTCATGGTCAGAAGGTTCACAACACCGATAAAGTTTGATTCGGTTCCGATCGGCAGCTGGATTGGGTAAGCCTTCTTGGTGAGACGATTGTGCACGGAAGCCACATCCTTATAGAAATCCGCTCCCGTCCGGTCAAGCTTATTGATAAAAACAATACGTGGCACGTGAAAATCATCCGCGTAGCGCCAGTTGGTTTCTGATTGTGGTTCAACTCCAGCCACACCATCAAACACCGCAACGCCTCCATCCAACACACGCATCGAGCGCTTCACCTCAACGGTAAAGTCAATATGTCCTGGCGTGTCGATAAGGTTCATACGGTGATCCTTCCAAAAACAGGTCGTTGCAGCTGCCGTAATGGTAATACCGCGCTCGCGCTCCTGCTCCATCCAATCCATCGTGGCCTCCCCTTCATGGACTTCACCGATTTTATGCTTCTTACCAGTGTAGAACAAAATACGTTCAGACACAGTCGTTTTTCCGGCGTCAATGTGCGCAAAAATTCCAAAGTTACGAATTTTATCGAGCGGATATTCTCTTGGCATATAATTCTTGGATTGATAGAGATGTTTCAAAAATGTTCCAGCTACGAGGCGCGGATGGCCAATCGCCGGAGCTGTAGTGCAATCTACAGCGAGGCGATGGCCAGGATCCGCAACAACGTAGATGGACATTTTTGGAACATCTATCGTTTTGCAAAATGAGCAAACGCACGGTTGGCCTCGGCCATCCGCTGCACGTCGAGCTTCTTCTTGATGGCCTCACCTTCATTGTTTCCAGCGGCGATGAGTTCTTCAGCAAGCTTCTGAGCCATAGGACGACCCTTCTTGGCACGTGTGGCGGTGATGATCCAGCGGTACGCAAGCACGTATCGACGCTCTCCACGCACGCTCATTGGTACCTGGTAGTTGGCCCCCCCCACGCGTCGACTCTTCACCTCAAGACTTGGCATAACGTTTTTAATCGCACGATCAAACACATCCAACGGATTCTCTTTTGTCTTCTCTCCAACCACATCAAAGGCGTCATAGACGACCTTTTGGGCGACGGACTTCTTTCCGTCATACATGATGGTGTTGATCAATTTGGCAACGTAGATATTGCCGTACTTGGGATCTGGTATGAGCGCACGCTTTGGAGCTTGTTTGCCTCGCATAGTGTTATGATGTTATCTGCCGGGTTACTTCCCCCCTATGAAGGGTACTCCGGCGTTTGGTTAAATTATTTGATCTACCTTTTCTACCTCTGCCACCTTATCCACCTATTTCTTTTTCGCTTTGGGTTTCTTGGCACCGTACTTGGATCGTCCACGCATACGGCCATCGACGCCCTGGGCGTCATACACCCCGCGCACAATGTGATAGCGCACACCAGGAAGATCTTTCACACGTCCTCCGCGAATCATCACAATGGAGTGCTCCTGAAGGTTATGCCCCTCTCCTGGAATGTACGCGTTGACTTCTGTGCCGTTGGAAAGACGTACACGAGCAATCTTACGAATGGCCGAGTTCGGTTTCTTTGGCGTCATGGTCGTGACCTTCACACACACACCGCGCTTAAAGGCGCTGCCGTGCTTGAGGCTTGTACGCTTTCGGTGAAGCGAATCCAGCGTATATTGCATCGCGGGAGACTTGCTCTTGGACGACTTAGAAGATCGCCCTTTGCGAATAAGTTGGTTGACGGTAGGCATAAAAATTCGCCTGGAGAGTACCATTTGCTTAAATGTGCGTCAAGAAACCATGTGTATGCTACAATTCCTCTATGGGAACGCTTTTATGAAAACAGGGACAACGTATCTTTCACTTGGAATCATTCCCCTTTTTGGAATGATGTTGGTTACAGCCTCTTTTGCTTCTGAGACATCCTTCATGTCCTACGACGAATCAGCAAAACGCACCCAAACACTTTCGATCTCTGGTGAAATTGAGCTTCCGGCGGCAAATGGAACAGGACTCGTTGTGACAGATCTCCCGGTTACCATGCACGCACAACAGGGAGCTCTCACCATCACCCGGTGGAAAAAAAATGGAAAATTTTCGACTATTCTTGGCACGCGCAGCACGCCAGGAACGCTCGCTTCGTTTGAGATGAATGTCTTAGCTGTATGGATCCACTCCCCAACGCGAACCCTCTATACCGCCTGGTCGCACAATGGAGGAAAAACGTTTTCCTCCACAAAGGCACTTGATTCCTTAGAAAATTCCCACGCGCGTCCTACGGCTTGCGTGAACAAACGTGGAGAAGCCTGGGTTGTCTGGACCGATACTCCTGCAAACCAAACCTCAGGAAAACTCCGTATGGCTATGTGGAATGGAGAGTCGTGGTCAGAAAATACAATTGTAGATAAATTCAATGCTGTGGTTGGATCGCTCAGCTGTGGTGAGGAACATGCCTACCTCGCCTGGTCTGATGAACCCACAGGTGTCACGTCTTCGACGACCATTGCGAGCATGAATAAAGACGGCACCATGAAGCGTGTAAAAACCTTCCTCGACGCCTATCAGCCGACTATTTCCACGTGCGAAGATACTGTTTGGATAGGGTATCGGAATACGAAAAACGAAACCTGGGTGAAAAATTTACAAGGCGAGAAAAAAGAATTTGAGCGTGGAGAATTTTTTTCGAGCACCTGTCAGGAAAACATATTCGCCTTCCCCTTACAGACGGATTCAACCTTCTCTGTAAAGATGCTTGAATCTTCATCAACTTACACGCTGGATCCGGTTCAAGGATCGGAAACTGCTCATCCTGCCTCCACCGCCTTTGGACAGGACCAAACGTTCTATGTCTCCTGGGCATCCACAAGGGGGCTCAAACTTGTGAGCTATCAAAAACATTCCGAGGAAGTCGACACAAGCCAACCGGAAGATGAGACGGAAGATGAAACAGAAGAAGAGGGAGTAGAGGATGAAACAGAGGAAGAAATAATCGAAAATGAAACTGACCCGTCTCCTGATGAGGAGACACCAACGGATGAAGAAACACCAGACACCACGAATGGGGGCGGTGGTGGATCCTCAGGAGGAGGGTCATCTGGAGGTGGATCATCTGGTGGTGGTTCGACAAATGAACCTTCCTCAGAACAAGAAGAGGAGGAATCGGACGAGGATCTCCCCGTCGCACACAGCCTCATAAAATTAGAGGACGATGGGGATCCACAAACCCAATACGACAGTGCGGTTTACTACGTTGGAGCAGACCAAAACCGACACGCCTTCCCAAATGCGTCGGTCTACCACACATGGTATTGCGATTTTTCAGAAGTAGAAATCGTGACGTTTGAGTTGATGTCCTCGCTCTCCCTTGGTGAAAATGTGACCTTCCGACCAGGTTCTCTTGTAAAATTCCAATCAACAAATCACGTGTATGCCGTTGACCTGCACGGCGTCTTGCGATGGATTCTTACGGAAGAACTTGCCCAACAACTCTACGGCAAAACATGGGCACAGCAAATTTACGACATTTCTGATACGTTTTTCTCAAATTATTCTTTCGGTGTCGATCTTGATGAATCAAGCGACTTTGATGTCGCAAACATCACGGCAAGTGTTCGTTATCCAAGTGACAGCATGGATATTCCTGGATATGAAACCTCCTCTGGTTCTGGGTTAGAATGTGATTCTTAGAACCATGCAAAACACCTAAAAAGAGGAAAAGATACTGGCAAAATATCCCTGACAACTTCCACCGATGAGGACATCGCATATCGCGAAGGCGGGTTCAGAGATAAAGAAAAAAATATTGAGACTCGTGAACGCGCTCACCAAGACCCCCACAAACAGAATTTGCGGGCCGCGGGTGGAGACAAACGCTCTGAACTCTTGGTACTTCGGATGGTCAAACAGCGCAAAAAACAGTTTGGAGCCGTCCAAGGGGTGAACGGGAATGATATTGAACAACATGAGGAAAAGATTCAATAAAATAGAGAGAAACAGAAAGACTGCAAGGAGATTCAAAGGAGCGATCATTCCCCCACCAACCAAGAGGCGAAAGGCAACTCCCGCCACGATCGCCATCAACAAATTGGAAAACGGTCCCGCAAGCGCGATCTTCACGGAATCCCACTTGGGGTCTTTGAGATTGTAGGGGTTGTACGGCACCGGCTTAGCCCAGCCAAACCCAAAGAGAAGCAACATGATAAATCCCGTGGGATCCACGTGGGACATCGGGTTAAGCGTGAGCCGACCCTCGTACTCGGCCGTCTTATCACCACGCAGTTTTCCCACAAACGCATGCGAAAACTCATGAATTGTAAGCGTAAACAGGATAGCCACCAGCCACGCCACGGCAATCGCCGGGGAGCCAAAGAGAAGGTTTAGAAACATATGGAATGATTATAGTATACTAGAACTATCAATACATGAATCATCTATGCGAGATCAACAACAACAACATCCATTGGAAGGATCCATAACCGAAACACATCGAGAACATTTTTTTACAAAGGAAGATTATCAACGCAGTCGCGAACTCCGTGGAGAAAAAGAGGTGACCAAATTCACACGTCTGATCAACTTAATGAAGGAAACGCTAGAGAAAATCGAAGATCCTAAAATACGGGAGACCATTTCGGATCTTGTCAACGAGATTACGAGGAGCGCTCTGCGGTACATAGATGCAAGAATCAATTTAGTGAGAGTTGCAGGCCAAGAGAGCAAAGACAAAGAGGCCATCATGAGTGCGGATCGTTCCCGTCGAACGGCGCATATTCGACTTGTCGATTCCATTCGAATTGCCTGTCGAAACTTGATCCAACAGGTTGAAAACTTCCAGGTTCCTGATGACATCGCTGATCTTGTCGGCGAATTTCAGGACACGCATGTGAAGGAACAAGTGGCTCAAGCCGCCATTGATCTTGTTTGGGAAATGTTAAATGAAGAGGAAGATGCGACGAGACTCATAAATAAATAAGGAAGTTCTCTTGACAGAAAAAAATCCTTCCCCTAGATTAGCGTTCTCCGGTTGCCACGCGCGCCGGACGCAGAGGAGCACATGCGAACCATCAGCATCGATCTGGACTTGGCGCTTGAGTATGCGCAGGCAGAGATCGCTCGGCTGATGTCCGAGTCCTCTTCTGCCTCAGAGATCCTGCAACGCATCCGCGTTGCCTCAGGAATCTCTGTCGACGAACTCCCCGACGCGGAGCTTCGATGCTTGGCTCTGAGCCTTGCCTTCGATCGGCTCCGTGCCGGCTAGCCGCCATCTCTCTTTGGGAGATGGTTTTTCATTTCCCCACGCGTTCTATTTTTGCCCCAACCCCTTGAAGCTTCTCCTGCAACCGCTCGTAGCCGCGGTCGAGATGGTGGATGCCGGTGAGGGTGGACGTACCTTCTGCCACCAATGCCGCGACGACGAAGGCGAGGCCGGCGCGGATGTCTGGGACTTCGACCGTGGCGGCGTGGAGTTTTGATGGACCGGTGATGACGGCGGAGTGTTTATAGTTTTGTCCTTTAAACCGACAATCGATTTCCCCCAAGCAGTTACTAAACAACGCGATGTCCGCACCCATTTTTTTGAGCGCGTCGGTGTAGCCAAAGCGTTCCTCGTACACGGTCTCGTGCACGACGCTCGTTCCTTTTGCTTGTGTGAGCGCCACCACAAACGGCTGCTGCCAATCGGTCATGAACCCAGGGTGGGTATCTGTTTCGAGTTCAATCCCTTTGAGCGAACCTGTGCCTCTAAACAAAATCCCATCCTCTCGCACTTCGTACTCGGCTCCGATCTTTCGCACCGCATTCAAGAACGTCATCATGTGTGCATGCTCGGCGCCGCGGACAAAAATTTCTCCTGCCGTGCCGATCGCCATGGATCCATACGACGCCGCCTCAATGCGATCGGGCATGACTCGTGCGTGCGTGCCATGCAATTTCTCGACACCCATTATTTCAATCGAACGGTTCGCGTTAATCTGAATGATCGCTCCCATGTTCTGGAGCATCATGATGAGCTCCTTAATCTCTGGCTCTCCCGCTGCGTTGCGAATCATCGTCCGACCACGAGCGAGCACTCCGGCCAACAGAGCCGTCTCGGTCGCTCCAACAGACGGATACGGAAGTTCAATAAGCGCACCATGCAATCCTTTAGGTGCCGTGGCGTGATAGCCATCAGGAGTTTCTTCGATCACGGCTCCCATCTTCTCGAGTGCCGTCACGTGAAAGTTCACAGGTCGAGGTCCAATCTTATCTCCGCCTACAAGCGGCACAAACGCCTCACCGGCGCGATGCAAGAGCGGAGCGATCGCCAGCACGCTAATGCGATTCTTCCGCGAGAGCTCACGCACGGAGTTAGAAGTGATCTGGCAAGTTTTGATTCGCAGGATGTTCTGATCCATCCATTCCACGCTTGCACCGACGGTCGTAATTATCTCTTGCGTAATTTCTGTCTCTTGCTGACGCGGAACATGTGAAAGCACAACGTCTTCATCCGTAAGCAGGGAGGCAATCATCATTTTGGAGGCGGCGTTCTTCGCTCCCGAAATGGTAATCTCTCCATGAAGAGGCGTGCCACCGGTTACATGAAATACATCTGCCATAGTGGCGAGAGTCTACCAGAAAAAAACAACCGCGTAAATCGTTGAACTGGCAAGGAAGACCGGAAAAATCCAATCCACCCAATTGAGAAACCAGCGTTCTCCACTGTAGAGAAAACGAAACACCACAAATTCAAAGCCAAAAACAAACCCCATCGCAACAACCGTCACGGTAAACGGAGAAACACCTGAATCGAAAAAACGTGTATAGAAACGAAAAAGTCCGGCAAATGCCATGATCACAACAATGTAATGCCAAAAAACATAACTCCTGCGCGAGAGACCATGAGCGAGGTTCACAAATGTTTCAATCAAAATCCATGCAATCAATGCATGAACTCCGATGAGTATCGTCGCCCCAAAGGTCATATACAGACATGGTACACCTAAAGATCGATTGACAGGAATGTCTTTTTCGGGCATTCTTTTTTGTCGCGCGGCACTGGTGCCAAGCGAAACCAAGGGAGGATCCCATGACGGAAACCTGTCCCGTTCTCATTCTGTTCCCAGGAGCTTGGGGAAATCGGACGACAGAGCTCGCGACGTGGTGGCTGCGCCACGTCATCAACCACTTCAAGGACGAGTACCAGATCGTGGTCGTGACCTACAAGGGCACAAGCCTCAACGCGTACGTCGCCTCCGCCCTCACCCAGCTCAAGGACATCCCCGACGGATCGTTGGCTCTGTGTTACTCCATGGGCGCGCAGATCGCCCGGGGAGTCGCCACACAGCGCCCCAAACTCTTCAAGCGCGTCGCGCTGTTCTCTGGACTCGAGCGCGGTGGCGTCCGCGTCATCGTGTTCCTTCGAGCCCTCACCTTCATGCTCGTGCCGATGCTCAGAACGCTCATCGGGCGTCCGCTCATGCTCGACACGGACGAGCAGGTGAGGCGCGTCTTCTTCCAACCCCTCCCACGGGTACACCCGCGCGGAATCGTTGAGCTCAACAGGCTCACGGCAGGGCGAAACCTCCTCATGCAAAACCTGCTCGACCAGCGTCTGATCCCCGAACCAGCCTGGGCGATGCTGCGACTATTTCTCCCGGGACTTCGTCAACGCTTCCCGCCGCTGCCCTGTCCGGTAATGGCCATCATCCCGCGCAACGATTTCATCTTGCCTGGGGCACGATACCCACGAGAACAAATCAAGCGCGTGGAAGTGGGCGGCGACCACTCCCTCATCCTCAACGAGCACAACCTGGCGATCGACCAGCTCAGGCGCATCGCCACCTGGTTCCTCACCACGTAATCTTGCTTCCGCAAGATTTTTTCTTTTCTGGAAAAGGCTTGCAGAGGTCTCGTAGAAAACACGGCGTGCTGAGATTAAAACTTGGTAAAAAATTTCCCCGTCCAATAAATAGTTGAAGCGATCAGAAAGCTGGGAACAAGCCAATCGACGTAGGTAAGGAACCAGCGTGACCCCTCAAACAAAAATACCAGAAATAAAAATTCATACGCAAACAGGCACACCATGGCGATGACCGTGACCGTGAATGGATCCACGGCTTTGTGGTCTTTATAATAAATCCCAAAGGCGACTCCAAACAGAAGGATGACAAGCACATAATGGACCACGATAAACGCGACGCGTGGAAGAGAGGCCGTAGCCCCAAGAGCCGCAAGGGTGATGAGCCACGCAATGAACGCTGTGATCGCGACCGTGGCGATGCGAACTGTTTTGGGATGCATAGCGTTTCTAGTGTAACGCGTTTTTTCATTGACGTCGATGATGTCCTTTGTGTAGAATATACACATATGGTGAAGCATCATGCGTCAACGCAAAATATTAAAATCGCCGTCGACGCAGCTATGGTAACCATCAGGGAGGGTGACCTTCATGCCCTTCTCATCCAAATGAAAAAATCCCCCTTTGAAGGTCTATGGGCACTCCCTGGTGGCCTTTTGGAGGAAGATGAACCTACACTGAAAGCGGCCACTCGCATTTTGAAAACACAAACAGGAGTCACAGATGTGTTCTTGGAACAACTTGCAACCTTTGATGACGTGGATCGCGACCCAGCCGGACGGGTCGTGAGTGTGGCGTACTATGCCCTGCTCTCCGACCAGAACCTGGATCTCAAAACCACAGAAAAGTATTCAGACGTTCGCTGGTGGCCGATCAGAAAACTCCCGACTCTGGCCTATGACCACAAACAGGTCGTACAGGAAGCAATCCAACGCATCGCGGCAAAAATTCAATATACAAATATCGTCTGGAGTCTGCTCCCCAAAGAGTTCACCCTTACTCAATTGCAACATGTGTACGAGATCATCCTTAGAAAGAATCTCGACAAACGAAACTTCCGAAAACGTATTCATGACCTTAAGCTGATCAAACCGACCGGGAAGACACGAACCGGCATGGCTCATCGTCCCGCTGCGCTCTACCAGTTCAAACATCGCAAACTTGAATACGTTCAGGTCATGTAATACGGCGGAGGAAGTCTCCGCCTTTACGATTCGGATTCATTGACGAATGTCCTTGTTTCTGCTACTCTTTACCCTCTGGTAACAGATGCACACGGATCATGGAGGCTCCATGGATCATGACCAACCCGAGTCCAGACCCAGGGTCAGTCGCCGGATGATGGTTCTATTCATCGTCGCTGTCGCCTTGGGTGCAGGCAGCACGATGATTCTGGGCTACGTCGTCAACCTCAGCAGAACCCTGGGTCGGACAAAGCACACGTAATACCATCTGCGACCACATGGTCGCCTCTTTCCTTCAGTCCCCGAATGCCTTGGGGTCTGAAGTTCAGGAGAAAAATGTCTCAGATTCTCGTTTTGATGAACCCTCCGAAGGAGGGTTCCGTTATGGGACACGACGACTGGGGAGACCCAATCGTGTTCAAGCTCCCGAAACCTCCACCGGCGCAGAAGCCCTACCGCCCGGTCGAGACGGACGACTGGAGCAATTGTCGGCAGTGCGGAAGAAGGGGGTACAACAACAAGTGCAACTGCTAGCGGTCGCCTGGCCCGGCTGAACGTCTCCCTCCTGTCTCGACCACACGTGTCGGGACTTTTCCACGAGCTGATGACCTTTCGTCACCGGCTCATGAAATAGATCGCTCTTCACATCATTCCTCTGGAGAACCTATGACCGCTCCTGTCTTTGGTATCCGTGGCCGTTCCCAGAGCTACGGGTTTGCTCGCGTCGCCGCGGCCACATTCTGGACCAAACCCAAGGGTGTGCGTCAGAACCTCACGTCTCACCTCAAGATGACTGCACAAGCCAACAGGGAAAAACTCCAGCTTCTGGTCTTTCCTGAGCTTGGGTTCTCGGGCTACGGGTGTCGCAATGCGTTCCGTCAGCGCTACCTGCAGATCGCCTGTCTAGAGGCCCTGCGCGACTTCTGCCATGCGACTGAGTCGATCGCCACTACGTTTGTGGTCGGTCTCCCGCTCATGGTCGGGGAATCATTGTTCAACGTTGCCGCGGTCGTGAATCGTGGAGACGTAATCGCATTCATTCCCAAAAGCTACCTTGCCGGTCACAGCCAGTGGCAGGAGGACGAGTGGTTCTCACCAGCCTGCGACCTTCCGGTTCCTCAGGTCAAACTGGACTGGCAAGATGCGATGGTTCCCATCGGGACGGACATCCTCATCGACCTTGTGGATGAAAAAGGTGAACCAGTCTTCGTGATGGGAGCCGAAATCTGCGAGGATGGCTGGCAAGCACCCAACCCAGGCGACCGCGCCTCTCACAACGGTGCGCACGTCATCGTCAATCTCTCGGCCTCCAACTGGGTCCTGGGGAAGGACGACTGGCGCGCAAAACTGTTTCCTGGAAACTCTGGTCGCCAGAAGAGCGTCTACGTCTACTGCAGCATGGCCGGGGATTCCACTTCAAGTGTGGTGTGGGACGGTCACTGTTTCATCGTTGAAGATGGGACGATTCTGTCGACCTCCCGACGCTGGCTCAAACCCTGGGAGGACGACCTGGTCATCTTGGACGTCGACATCGACAGGCTCCGTCACGATCGCCACACGGACGATGGTTGGCAACAGGCGGGTCGAGAAGCTCGCTCCACCTACCGCCATGTCCGCGCGCATGTGTGCCCATGGATCCCCAACACCACCGATTTGCGTCGGCCACTGACGCGCCTCCCCTTCATCCCGAAGAACGATACGGCTATGAAACGCGTTGGCGAAGAACTGTTCAACGGTCTGGCTCAGGGTGTGATCGGTCGACTCTGGCACGTAGGCAAGGGCAAACCGGTAGATGCCTTCATGGGTCTCTCCGGTGGACTTGACTCCGCGCTTGCGTTCTTGGTGAGCGTGTACGCCTACGATCAGCTTGGCTGGGATCGCTCTCACCTGCGTGCGGTCCGATTACCGGGTCCAGCCTCCAGTCGGAATACTCAACAAAACTCCCTGTTGCTCGCCCAGGCACTGGGAACCAAAATCAAGACCGCGAACATCACCCCGCTTGCTGCTCGGGCGCTCTGGAGTGCTGGTCATGAGCCCTGTTGGAAATGCCCGCAGTGCGAGAACGCTCAGGCTCGAGCCAGGACCTTCATTCTCAAGACGATGGGATTCAATCTGGGTACTGGTGACATGAGCGAAGCGGCGAAGGGATGGTGTACCGAAGGTGGCGATCAGTCCTCGCACTGGCACGTCATCGCCAACATCCCCAAGACGCTTGTGCGTTACCTCGTCGGGTACTACATTGAGTACCTGGCTCCGGACGAAACAACGCGTAAAACCCTCAGGGAGATCCTGCACACCCTCATCTCACCCGAACTCGTGAAAATCGAACCGGGGGAAGAGATACAATCCTCAGAAGATCAAATGGGACCCTACGATCTCACCGACTTCTTCCTCCACACCATGCTGCGCACCGGCGCAGAGCCAGAGAAGATTGCCTTCCTGGCCGAAATCGCCTTCAGTCAAAAGGAAGGCGAAAAGGATACGTGTTACTCTCGCAGGTTCATCCTCACATGGTTGCGCGATTTCTACATCAAGTTTGACTTCGCGCAGTTCAAACGCAACGCCAGCCCCGATTCGGTTCTGGTGGCCACGCTGGGGTTGGGCGCCCACGACAAGTGGCGCTGGCCTTCTGACGGCGACCCTAGCGACTTCGTTGCCGAAGTCGACCGTCTGATCGCAAAGCTCGGCGTCTGATCCTCTACACGACCGCTCTATGCTAAACAGCCACGAGCGATTTTTTTATTCAAAAAAACCTCCCTTCGCTCTGAAAAGCTTCGGGGGGCAGTCAGGGTGCATCCTTGTCTAGCGCTTCGTACGCGGCGTGAGTTCGCCCGCGCGCGCGGCGAAGTAGTGCTTGGCGCGACTGAACTCGTCCGTACCGTCTGCCGCGATGGGCGTGAGACCACGGGCGAGGTAGTTGCCGCGGTACTGACGAGGCGCCGTCAGCATCGTGCGACCGAAGATGACGTTCGCCCCCAGTTCGACCAGGCGCGCCAGTCGAACATCGAAGAGCTTGCTCCCGTATCCCCTTCCTCGAACCGACTCAGAGATCGCGTGGTCCAGGAAGATCCCGAAGCGGACGTCCCCCTGCTCGTAGGACTCGAGCAATTCCTTGACCGACATCGACGTCGGCGAGGAAGACTTGAGGGGAACGTACAGCCGCGAACTCGGGAAGCGCTTGCGTGCGAGGTTCCGACCCAGATCGCCCGGGTGGCAGGTGTAGGCCGTGAAGCCCAGGATGGAAGAACTCTCCGTGAGCACGAGGATCTCTCCCCCGTAGCCACCCTGATCGACCGGCGTGACGAACAGCTTGAGTTCTTGACGCGCGCTCTCGAGCGACCAGTACGGCTCGATCTTCCTTCCGTCGCTCGTGACGAGCTCGCCCCGGGAAGCCTTCGTCCAGACCCGCTTAGGCCAGGAGCCGGCATCCGTGTTCGCCAAAGTCTCCCCCGCACTCTGGAGCAGCACCGCCGTCTCCTGGTAGGTGATGTGGCCGTCGCTCCACGTCCCGAACTGTTCCAGCACGTTGCCTGATTCGTCGCGGATCGCGAGGAGTTCTTTCCAGCCCCCCGCCCAGAATTCGATCGCGTAGGCCAGGGCGAGTTCCTCCACGAGGTGACCCTGAACCGTCCAGTTCTCAGAAGTCAGAAGGGTGGTTTGCATGGTTTCTTTCCTTTGGGTTAGATCATCAGAAGATTCTGGATGATCTGTTGGTAGATGGTCTGACCTTCTTCAAGCCGCTGACAGAGAACATATTCGTTCGCCCGATGGTTCGTTCCGGGCTCGCCAATGCCAAATGAGCAAAGACGCGCGTTTGTGTATACCTGAGCAAGCATCGAAAGATCTAGATATCCAAACGTAGAAGCGTCTAAGGAGTCGACGCGACCCAAGACAGAAGCAATAGCTTGTTCTACTTTCATGAGTTCAGAGCGAGGGGTGGAAAATCCGGCGTAGTCAAAGACGGGCGCAATGCTGACATCCAGTCCTATCGACCCCTCCAGAGAGGATCTCCAAAACAACTCAATCTCTTTACCACTCAAGCTAGGCGTCGTTCGCACCTCAATCTTTGCTTGAAGAAAATTTGGAATGCGGTTCCCCTGTTCTCCAAAGTCAGGACGCACAGCATCTTCACGCTGCAGAAGTCCGCTTTGGAGTCGTGCGACATTGCATGTTGGAATACCTTGCTGATCATCTTTGTACGACGTGAGGCGCTCTTCGAACGACCCAAGTGTCTTCAAGAACGGTCGCAGGACGCCGGACGTTTGTGGATTCGCGCTGTGACCGGAAGCCGACCGAAGTTCCAAATCAAATTCAACCAGTCCACGACACCCCGTTCCCAAGCTCGATCCGTTTCCATCCACCGAGAGAATCCAGGACGGATCGATGGAGTGTGCCAGAGAAGAACCCACGAACTGATTCATGCCTTTGAAGAAATATTCCTCGTCCACATAGAACAAGACCGCAAGACCGTTGGTCAGACCGATTTCCTCAAGCGCCTTCAAAAGTGCAGCGACATTTCCCTTCGAGTCACTCGCTCCCAGACCGAAGATCTTTCCTTCACGCTCAATGGCTTCAAGTGGGTTTGTCGTCCATCCTGCATCAGGGACGACTGTATCTATCTGATCGACAATGAGCAGACGCGTCTGACCTTCATCCTGCAAAAAGACGTTAAAACGATTTGGAGCAACTTCTTGCTGAGTGACCTTCAACCACGGAAGACGTGTCTGCACGTACGAAACAAGAAAATCACTCATGGGTTTCTCGTAGAGATTCCCATCGTCGTAGCTTGGTAGCGAGATCAGTTTTTTTGTGAGTTCGATAACATTCATATGTGTTGATATAACCAAAAAGGCGTCCCTTTGCAGAGACGCCTTTTTGGGGATGTGAGTGAGGAACTCAAATCTACAGCGTCTCTGTTGAGACGCCATGATGCATGGCTTGATTGAGTCCTGTTAATTTCATATCCAAAGACACACTATCAGGCAATTTGATCCCCGTCAAATCCATTTCAAAACCACTCTCCTATTTGAGAGTGGTTCTTACTTTTTTGGCGCCTAACGGGGGGATGGGTGGTCCAAATATGGATGATCTAGTACGGTCTGACGTTCCCTTGAGTGGCACGATGACCCCTGGAATTCTACGTCGATCCACCAATACAGCGGGGATGGCAGAAATCCACCATGTCGACTGCATCAAGCGGGAAAACCGGATGGCTCTATTGCGGCGGCTCCTGGCCCCGCATTCCCGAGCCGATTAAATGTCTCGTTCATGGAACGCACCCATCTGACCGGAAGGCAATTAAAACTTACCACTCTGAAAGAAGAATGCAAGACGGTCAAGCGATACTTTTCCACGATTGTTCCACAGGGTTTCCACAAAACGGGGGAAAAGAAAACATAAGCTAAATCCCCTCCCCAAAAATGAATCGATCCGTAATCTTTTCGTAGTCGAAGAGTTCTGCGTCGGAGAAGAATCGTTTCACCTCGGTAACAGCCGATTCAGGAGAGTCTGAGGCATGGATGAGGTTGGAAGGCACGTTCATCGAGAAGTCGGCGCGGATGGTTCCGGCGTCGGCTTCGCGGGGGTTGGTCGAACCGACGACTTTGCGGATTTCAGAGACCGCGTCGAATCCCTCAAGCACCATTCCCACGACCGGAGTCTGCATCATGAACTGCTTGAGACTGGCGAAAAATGGCTTGGCGGTCAGGTGCGAATAATGTTCGTCCAACATCTCATCGGTCAGGCGAATAAACTTGAGTCCCACGATCTTAAGACCCTTCATTTCAAATCGGCGAATGATCTCGCCCAAGAGATCACGCTGAAGCGCATCCGGTTTGAGGAGAACAAGTGTCTGTTGTTTCTCGGCCATAAAAATATGTATAAATTTGCCCAGAAATTATCACGATCTCATTAAAATGGCAATGGCGAAGGCTCAACGTTGGGCTCTCCCCCGTACGATGTGAGCAAAACGTCCTGGTGAAAATCTGTTCGAAAAATGGCGGCTCCGATGTCCTCCAGCCGCTGAATGATCGTCGGATGAGGATGACCATAGGAGTTTTCGCGACCCATAGAAATGAGGGCGATCTCTGGCCTTGTCGCTTGAAGAAACTCCCAGGAGGTCGAGGTAAGACTCCCATGATGACCGACTTTCAGAACATCGATGTCGCCCACACGTGAACCAACAGAGCTTTCGACGATCGACTCTGAATCCCCTGTGAGCAAGAGCGTTGTCTCCCCGTACGTAAGCAAAAGATTGATGGAAAAATTGTTCCGCTTTTCTGGATAGGTTCCCGCTTGTGAATCATCCGGCCAGACAACGGTAAGCGTCACCTCCCCCAGCTCGATCACGTCACCCGCGATCAATTGTGTCCGACCGGACAATATTGATTCATGTTCAACGAACGCTTCGTCGTAGGGTGTGTGCGCACGAATGCCTGTCTCATACACCGTGTCGATCTTGTATCGATCAAGCACGCCCACAAGTCCCGTCACGTGATCGGCATCAGGATGGGTGAGCACGATGGCATCCAGATTCCGATCCCACGGCAGCAGAAGACTTCCCAATTTGGCGAGAACGGAATCATCAGGCCCTCCATCAATGAGCATCTGCTCACCGGTAGGAAACTCGATAAAGAACGCATCGCCCTGGCCGACATCGAGCATCCACACGCGCAATGGCTTCTCCTGCCAAGGAAAAATGAACGCCGCAGCCTGCGCCCAGAGGACACTCGACAAAAGAAAAATCGCCGCGACCAATGAGATCGTTTGCGTGTTGAGCGGGAGTGAATGTTTAGGTGCGGCTCGAGGCATAGCGATGTTTAAACCAGAAGAGGAACAAGATAACCGCAACCGCGACGGCGAGCAGACGGGCATGCGTGACTTGTGCAAGTGCGAATGGAATCGACCCAAACACCTCAACCAGACGCAACATCACGTTTGAAAGTGCCCACGCAGGAAGTGACACATACTGTCCGATCGGACCAAATAGAATTCCACCGACGAGTCCAATCCCCGTCGTCGCCATCGCATACGGAACCAGCGGAAGCACGAGCAAGTTCGCAAATGGCGAGACGAGTGAGACGGTTCCAAAGTGCCACAAGACGATCGGCAACGTGAGGACAGTTGCGGCGAGTGATCCGGCAAAGGCTTGGCGCAAGCCAATCACATCGGGGACGAAATCAAGTCGTTCACTCCACGGCTTGGTGAGGGTCACGATCGCTATGGTCGCAATAAATGAAAGCTGAAACCCGACGTCGTAAAGAACAAACGGATTGAACAAGAGCATGAGACTCGCGGTGAGGAGCAGGACATTGAGCATGTACGCCTTGCGTGAAATCCACTTCTCGAGCACGACCAGGAACCCCATGATCCCCGCACGAACGACAGCCGCTGATGCCCCAGCAATAATCACATACACGACAAGCAAGATCGTCGTGAGAATCAAACCGCGCCGACGACCAAGTCGGGTCGACATGATGAAGGAAAGAAACGTGATTGAAAAAATAGATACGTTGTAGCCGGATGCCGCAAGAATGTGCGAGGTACCTGTCTCGCGAAAGTCATCCTTGAGATCCCCTGAGAGTGCGGTTGAGCCACCGAACAAAAGTCCCGAGAGGAACGATGCGTGCGGTTCGGGAAGTCCCTCGCGCAATGTGTCGGTCGCAAACGTTTTGATCGCGAGAATCACTCTCACCACCGACCAACTCGTGGTCGGATGCACGTCGATGTACTGAGGTTGAAAACACACAGCATAAATTCCTTTGGTCGCAAGATATCGGTCGTACGCAAATCCTTCAAACGGCACGGGTCTTTCCACGCGACAATTAAACACAAGCGAATCGCCATACTCGACGAGAGGGTACAGCGGTGCCCACACAAGGAGCTTTCCCTCTTTAGTCTCGTCGGCATAACGCACGCGTTCAAGCTCGATGCGTTGACCATCGACTCGACGCTCTACTTCAGCACTCACCAACCCCTCGACCCGAACCGCCGAGCTTGGCACATCCGCGATAGAGGGGAGGTTTTGCGGGAACAACGTAAACATGAACGCACCAAAACAAAAAACCGCCAGGATAAGGGCGAGTGTTTTGGATGGAGATCGAAAAATACGACGGAACATAGCCTCGCGCAGGCTAAAGCCTGCGGCTACCAGCGATATCACTTCCAAGACCGACTCCTCGATAGGTGAATCCAAGCTCTGAAAGGTGAAGATCCGCAAGATGATTACGGCCATCAAAGATGCGCGGCTCAAGCATCAAATTCTTGAGAGTCGCGAACGAAACATCTCGAAACTCAGGCCACTCGGTTAAGACGATAAGCGCCTCGACCCCAGCAGCGGCATCGATCGCCGTTGGCGCGAATGAGACTGAATCGGCAAGAACACGCTTCGCATTCTCCGTTGCTTTTGGATCATAGGCGACGACATCGGCTCCCTGCGCGCACAAGCGTTGAGCAATATCAATAGCGGCAGATTCGCGTACATCGTCTGTGTCAGGCTTAAACGCCAGTCCCCACACTGCGATGCGTCGTCCCTTTACGCCACCAAGATCTTCCAAGAGACGCTTGAAGAAAAGATCGCGCTGTCGCGCGTTCACTTCGATTACAGATGAAAGAAGCTTAAATGTATAACCATGCGAGCCAGAGAGTTGTTCAAGTGCAGAAACGTCTTTTGGAAAACACGAACCACCGTAGCCGATTCCTGCACGCAGAAAATGCGGACCGATACGTGGGTCTAATCCAATCCCATGCGCGATGTCACGAACATCGGCACCGACACGGTCAGCCAGGTTCGCCATCTCGTTGATAAAAGAAATCTTCGTCGCAAGAAAGGCGTTGGCGGCATACTTGATGAGCTCTGCGGATTCAATCGAGGTTATGATTCGTGGAGCTTTGATCCCTTCGTGAAGTTTGTCGATGGTCTGCGCGGCGATCGCATCATCGGCTCCGATGACCAAACGGTCAGACTCAAGAAAATCTCGCATCGCTGTCCCCTCACGTAAAAACTCTGGGACAGAAACAATGTTCACGAGGCTCGTGAGTTCTTCACGTCCCGCTGCTCTCATGGCGGTGCGAATACGGTCAAGGACTTGTCGATTTGTTCCCACAGGGACGGTGCTCTTCACCACAATCACCGCCTCGTGATCCAAAAGCGATCCAACCTGATCCGCCGCCGCGAAGAGCGCCGTCAAATCTGCTTCGCCCGTGCTCTTGGGTGGGGTCCCCACCGCAAGCATGATCACGTCCGCTCCATCGATCACACTCTTGAGATCTGTCGTGAACAAAATGCGTCCGGCGGCCTGGACAGCCTTGAGTGCCTCTGCCACACCAGGTTCATAAAACGGAACCTCGCCAAGATCTAGCCGTGCGATCTTGCCCGCATCAATATCAACGCACGCCACCGTGTGGCCAAGCGTCGCGAACCCCACTCCCGTGGTAAGTCCAACATAGCCGGTTCCGATCATGACGAGATTCATAGTGGAAACAGCTTAAAGAAAAAATCGGGGTCTTACAAGCCACCGAAGATTTCTTTGTAGAACATCTCGTAACTGGGTCGATGGTACTTGGCACGGATGATCTTGAGCCGAAGCGACTGCTCGAACCGATACAGCTCACCTGAATCAACCAGATCCAGAAGCTTGTCGAAACTCACAAGCTGGGTCACGATCTTTTCCCCGCTGTCCGTGTGAGACTCCTGAATCTTTTGTGGATCTCGAAGAAGGAAGACATACATCGCCCAGTCCTGCGACTGCATGGGATTATTGACGTGGAGCAACGTGAGATCTCCACCACCGTAGCCCGTCTCTTCCAACACTTCACGACGAAGAGCCTGCTCGGGTACCTCTCCAGGATCGACGCACCCACCAGGAAGCGAGAGGAATGGATGATCGACGTGCGGCTGTTGTTCTTCCTGAATCAAAATCTGATCTCCAATACACACGATCGCCTCTACGGTATCCGCACGACGAACTGCTTCAAACGTCTTGGTCGTCCCGTCATACAAGACCTGCTCCCATTGGAAGACATCGTACCGGATGCCATGGAAGACTCGTTTCGCATTCTCTGGAATCTTTGCCATACTTATTTCACGACGATGTTTAAGATGCGACCAGGTACGTACACGATCTTCACGATCTCTTTCCCTTCGATGTGCTTCTGAACTTTCTCTTCTGCGAGCGCGAGTTGCTTGGCTGTAACCTCATCAGCGGTTGGCGAAATCCGAATCGCTGCGCGCGCTTTCCCATTCACCTGCACGCCCATCTCGATTTCGTCTTGTACCAGGAGACGTGCATCAAACTCTGGCCATGGCTGTTCCTCGACCAGTCCTTTCTCTCCAATCTTCTCCCAACACTCATTGGCAAGGTGCGGCGCAAACGGTCCAAGAACCACAAGAATTTTTTTGATCTGCTCGCGCGTCACGGACTGGCCAGCGATTTCATTGAAGAGCGTCATGAACGTCGAGACGGCGGTGTTGAACTTGAACGATTCAATATCATCGGAAACTTTCTTCAGAGTACGTTCGACAGTACCGGCAACTTCGTTGTTTGTCTGAACCTCTATCCACTCGCTCACATATCGCTCAATCTTATCCAAGAATCGACGCACACCAATGAGTCCGTTCAAACTCCATGGCACGGGTTCCTCAAACGGACCCATGAACAAAATGTACATTCGTAGAGCATCCGCACCGTACTCGCTCACGATCTCGTCTGGATTCACGCCATTTCCTTTTGACTTGCTCATCTTGGTGCCGTCGCTTGCCATCACCAACCCATGGCTGTGCCGACGCGCGTAGGGTTCACTTGTTGGAACGTGACCTTGATCGAAAAGAAACTTGTTCCAGAAGCGTGAATAGAGCAAGTGCAAAGTCGTGTGCTCGTTGCCACCATTGTAAAGATCAACCGGCATCCAGTACGTGAGCTTGTCCTGCGACGCGAACGCCTGATCGTTGTGTGCGTCGATGTAGCGCAAAAAGTACCAACTCGAACCTGCCCAGTTAGGCATCGTGTCGGTTTCGCGTTTTGCCGGTCCACCGCACGTTGGACAGGTCGTGTTGACCCAGTCGGTTATCGCTGCCAACGGCGACTCGCCTGTATCGGTCGGCTCGTACCTCTCAACTTCTGGCAATACGACGGGCAACTGTTCGTCGGGTACGGCAACCCACTGATGTTTCTCGCACCACACAAGCGGAATCGGCTCTCCCCAGTACCGCTGTCGCGAAAACACCCAGTCCCGGAGTTTGTAGTTTGTCTTTTTTCGCCCTGCGACTTTCTCTACAGCTTCGTCAAACGGCACGAGTGGTTCGTCGACGATTGGCAATCCAAACGTCTGTGCAAAATCTCGGTCGCGTTCGTCGTGTTGTGGCACGGCCATGATGGATCCTGTCCCATAATTTCCCAGAACGTAGTCGGCGATCCAGACAGGAATCTCTTTCCCATTCGCAGGGTTGATCGCGACCACTCCCGTGTCGATACCGGTCTTCTCCGTGCCTTCCGCGGTGCGGTCCATTTCTTCGCGCTTCAACGAGGTCTCTACGTACTCACGAACCGACTCACTTGCATTCCATCCAACATCCAGCCACTTCTTCCCAACCTCTGGTGAGACCACTAAAAACGTCGCACCAAAAATCGTATCCGGCCGCGTCGTGAAAACGGTTACGTTGTGCTTGCCTGGTTCTTGTCCCGGGACGTTCAAGACAAAATCAATCTCTGCGCCCTCGCTCTTCCCGATCCAGTTGCGCTGTTGAGTTTTGATCTTTTCGAGATAGTGGACACCGTCGAGATCCGCAAGCAATCGCTCCGCATACTTCGTGATCGCAATCATCCACTGCTCCTTGTCGCGCTTCTCCGTTGGTCCTCCGCAGCGCTCACACTTCCCATTCACGACTTCCTCGTTGGCAAGTCCGATCTTGCACGACAAACACCAATTGATCGGTTGACTGGTTTTGTACGCAAGGCCTGCTTTAAAAAACTCCAGGAACATCCACTGCGTCCACTTGTAATAGTTGGGATCCGTCGTATTCACCTCACGTGACCAATCAAAGGAAAGGCCTAGTGACCGTAGCTGGCGCTTGAACGTGGCGATATTTTCCGTTGTGACATCCTGTGGTTTGCGCCTCATCTTGATGGCGTAATTTTCGGTCGGTAATCCAAACGCATCCCATCCGATCGGATAAAGGACATTGTAACCCTGATGCCGGCGTTTGCGAGCGATAACGTCCAGCGCAGTGTACGAACGTGGGTGACCAATATGAAGTCCTGCGTTGGATGGATACGGAAACTCGATCAGGCAGTAGAACTTCTGTTTCTCGCCCCCGTCCTTGGCATGAAAAATACCGGCTTGCTCCCACCGATCCTGCCATTTCTTTTCGATTTCTTGATGATTGTATGCCATAGCCCACTCAGCATAGCAAAATCGCCATTTTTTAGCCAAAGGATGTAGTCATTCAGCAACTTGTCACCTTTAATTATTCAGCTCCATGTCCTCAAGAGGGAGATGGATTACTGGTTAGAGGATTGGCAGTTCAGCGATGAACTGTCCTTGAAACCACACT
>JACQSF010000028.1 GCA_016206085.1 Candidatus Uhrbacteria bacterium | reverse complement strand
GGGACTCGAACCCGTGTTACCGACGTGAGAGGCCGGTGTCCTAACCGCTAGACGATGGGACCATGGCTGAGGAGGTAGGACTCGAACCTACAATCGCCTGATCCAGAGTCAGGTGGCTTACCAATTAGCCGACTCCTCAAGTTTCCAAATTAAATTAAAAGAATCGCTACATAGAGTCAAGCCGTGGAGTTGTCCTAAATGAAGGTCAAGATCGAAGGTCGTAGCGTCGCCGGGTCCTGAAACTCGTTCTGAGATTTGTTCACAAGTCAATAGTCATGCCCAACAACCCCAAACCCACTACAGGTGAGGCACCGGAGTCTATCCGGTTTGGCTGCGCCTTTTAGGCAGCTCCGCGGAACGGATCATCTTTAATTTTAGACGGCGAGCGAGCGCCCCCGCCCCAGGCGATAACCGGGGAGTAAGCTTGGTCAACGGTCGTCTCTTTTCCGCCTCATAGATCTGAGCACGGGCCTGATGGATCCACTCCAAAGAGGTATAGTCCCATTTTTCTTTTCGCTGGCGCCTCTTATTCACGCGGCACCTCCAACGGCGAAATGATGTCAATCAGCCGATAGCCAAATTTAGTATTGACCGAGTGAACAATACTCTTCTTCTTCAGGTTGACCATATCACGGAAGTTCCAAGAGACAACCGCGTCAAGATCGGCGACCGTTGCAAGGGCAATGTGCCTGGCGTCGTTCCGCTTCTGGGGAGGGACAAGCCGGGCGGCCATGTACGCCTCTGCAAGCCTAAGCGATGCCGGTCCTTCTTCGATAAGAGTCGGAGACAAACTCTTAACCTGTCTTTCAAGCGCCACTCGAAGTCTCAGCGGCGCGATACTGATCTCCTCCAAAACTGGTGTTCCGATAAATGCCTCAAAGGGCGTGTGCCTTATCCTCCGAAGAATCGTCCCGGTGAGTTTGACCCGCTCCTGGTCCTCCTCATCGAAAAGAGCACCGAAGACTGACGTGTCAACATAAAGCCGATAGGACATTAAACCATTTCAGTGACAATCAGGATAGTCTTCCCACCGAATATAACAGGGCTGGCTATCTAAAACCAAGGGATTTCAGCAACCACAAGATCGTGACGGGCCGTAATCCTGAGACGGGTACCGTCGCTTAGCGGAACGATATTATCGGACTTTCGCAATTGCGAAAACGTGAAAGTGACAGGTAAGGAGTTGGAGCGGAGGCGAGGAAATAAAGGGCTCTCAAAAAAAATGAGGTGCGGTTCGACCGTGAGCTCACCGCCGAACGGCTACTTCCTGGGAAAGCCAAGATCGGGCCGAGACGCTCTGGTGTCCTGAGATTAGGTCCTCGGAACCGTATGCTATCTTCGCATTGCAGTATACTGTCCCCGGAAATCACCGGAAATCACCGCAGAATATGGGCCAGGTAGACGCGGGGATCTTTCTTCATAAGGGCCTGGCTTCCCTCAAAATACGCCGCCGGAGCAGCCAATAGAGGCCGTCCGAGGTTACGACATCCGCTCGCTGCCCAAGAAGCTCCTCAAGCTCCGCGACAAGACCGGCAGGAAACCAAGGGCTCGTCTCTTCCGTCGTATCGACCAGAAGATCGATGTCGCTCGTCCCAGTCGCTTCGCCATGCACAACCGATCCGAACACCCGGACATTTCTTGCCCCATGCTTTTCCGCAATTCGAAGAATCTCGGCGCGCTTCTCGCGCAAGAGATGTTCCGCTGCTTTTCTCTTTTCAGGTCGCGCCATCGTCGATGCCCTTTATAACTTTCCTCTTCCGACTACCGCCATCTTACCACCTCTCAAAGCCCCCTGCGACAGCCTTCAGGTCCGCTCATCGGCCATCCTCCTGCCTGTATAAGTTACGAAAAGACTCCCGACCCCGTAAAACTTCTCTCTACTCTACCCAAATCCGCCGTAGAAGACATAGTCATAGCATCCTCCAAATTGTCACTTTTCAGCTTTCTTCTGTTTCCGCTTGGCCTCGTACCATTGGGTCCAGGACGGAAGACCGAGGTAGAGCTGCTGAGTCGCGTCCGCCAGTTCACGAGGTTCAACCATGTTGTTACGTGCCTCGCTTAGGCCCTTATAGAGGCCGCCTTTGTCCTGCCAGCACATTGGTGCTCCGTGTGAAGAGAAAATTTCAGTCGCAGTAAGCACTATTACAGGGCTATAAGGCTTACCTCTCAATCGCTTACGTCGCTCGCCGAGGGCGAGCGAGGAAAGCATCCGTACTTCGTCCGCCTCTAATCCCGACCGCATGGTCGAGAATATTAAAGCTGAACCAGGAAAAGCCCCTGCAAGCGCATTCATTCTAGCAAGGTCTTTTTGGTCAAATCTATTGAAGCTCTTGCATTCGGCATGGACGACATAGGTCTGCGTTCTCCGCCAGCCCGAGGGGCGATACAAGCACGTCAGATCGGCCTCGAGCACTTCATCGCCGCGCTTAGCTGTGTAGCTGAATAGGGGCGTGATCCCCGGATGATTGAAGCCGTCAAGAAATTTGAGCGTCAGAACTACAGTAAATGCTCCTTGGGCAACTGAAATAGCGAACGGTCCGTGGGCTCTATACGTCCACTCCATGTCTCTCGGCGACTGAAGTGGCGGCGCGAAATCAGAAAGACAATAGCGACAACGGAGAGTGTAATCCAATTGATCCAGCCCGAACCAATTATGGCGCGTACAAATCGGACATTGAACTTTCGCCCCAAGCCGCAATGCTTGGAACTCCAGTAGGCGCTCCATGAATCGCTCGGCACTGAAAAACAGGCGATCATCCTTAATAACTTGTTCGAGCCGCCGTACAACTGCTTGCCGAGGTATACCAGTCTCGTCCTCGAGTTCTTGCAAAAGTCGGACAACGCCCTCGTGGGTAAGCCACGTTAGGCCCCAGATGCCGCCAAGCTGTTTGACTATTTGTGTTGCCATTCGCCCGGGACCCGACAGCGTAACGTTCCATCCACGCTCACGAAACCACTCCGTCATTACAGCCTCGGCCCGAGGAAGATCTAGGAAAATAAGGCTTTCGCTCCCCGACGCAAGAAACACTGGACCGGACTTTGAGAAGCGCCATTCACGATAGTGTATGCGACCTATCGCCGAGGAGAGTTCTCGGCTACCTTCTGGAAAGACTTCCGCCATAGGTTCCTTGGCACCCGAGAATCGAAACACAAACTCATTCGCAAACTTCGGGTGACCTGAATATCGGTGGCCTACGTCTAACTTTGGATCCTGAGAACGGAGTTCCACTCGCTCTTGGCCTTCAGCAATTGAGACTTCCACTTCATGAGAGTGGCGGAAATCAACTCCCTCTGATGCGTGCTCACTGGCCCATGGATCCCACAGCCTTGGATAGTGGGGACGGACTACATACTTGTGTTCGTTACGCTTCTTGTCGGCAGGAATTTTGAGCAACTCACAGAATTCCCGAACAGTATCTTCATTCAAAGATCGTGATTTTTGCACGGCCGCATGGTCATAGATGTCCGGATTGTGGCGATAGGGACGATAGTGTTCCTCGATGAACTCTCTCGCCAAAGATTGGACGCTGTCAGACTCTGCTGCTTGAACAGGTATCGGTACGACGTAACAACCGGCTGCGCGAATATTCCAGTAATCTATTATATCCACGGTACTCTTTGCATCGCAGACGAAGAGCTGCGGGTCGCGCAGAGGCCTTCCTAGCCCCCACGAGCTAAGTCGCCTCGGAAAAAAGTTGTTCCATCCGAATAGGTCTGGAAAGCCCTCGATTGTGCAGCCGACGCTTTTCAAATCGATGGCCGACTTAAAGCGAAGATCAACCAATTGCTGTACTTTAGTTGGCAAAACACCAAAAACACTTGAAAGAAAGAGTCGGTACGCCCTACCGTATTTTGGAAATATAACGTTTAGGGGTTCCTTGCGGGCAAACTTGAGTTCCTTTTCGACGAAATCTTCTAACAAATCAATAAAGCCGATTCCGTATTCAGGTGACCCATCATCAGAAATGTCACCGATAATCTCCTCGATCTTAACGGTGTCCCTATGTCCAACAGCAAACCTTCGGGATTCGCATTTGCCCACTGGGACTACCAGGTCCGGGTCAAATGCATTCAGATAGCCGCCAACGATATCTGTGGGATGCGGGAGGCGCCGAAAGCGAGGGCTTTCCCAGTTTCTAGGAGTGCGTTGAAACGCAGGGATTATCGGGTTGTACATCCCGCCCCATAGAAACGTGTTGATTTCGATCACTTTCTGCAGCCCGAGACGGTCAGAGGGATGCACAAGGAACGCTATCCGCAGCGGGCGGACTCTGATAGTGACGGAGCCAAAAGCCATCGCTGATATCTTCCGTTTCCCCTTTCAACTATTGTCAATTGCCGCTTCGGTAGTATCGACTACGACGTCAATTGTTGCACGAGCCAAGGCGGAAAACTAGCCAATTTTACTACGGATTCGGGCGTTGGCAAGCAGAAAAAAAGGGAGGCGGCCTAGTGGATGTGTTCGAGCGCCTTCTTAAGCCGCTTCAAGGTCCGCTCTTTTCCCAATACCGCGATGACTTCGTAGATGCCGGGGCTTG
>JACQSF010000026.1 GCA_016206085.1 Candidatus Uhrbacteria bacterium | reverse complement strand
CGGTACAAACCACTCAGTCGCAAAAAGTCGTCACATTGTTCTTGAGTCATAGGGATTGCTCCCCCTCTTGAGGCTTATCCCATTATATCCACATGACATCTTGCTGAATAAATAAGGGACATTCTGGCTGAATGACGACATTTTATATTGACAAAATGTGCAAAATATGGTATCTTAGCCCGTTCTTTTACGTGTGTGTTGAGGGTTCGAAATAGGCATAAAGTGTTTGTTTTATGTCTATTTCGTACCTTTAACCCACACCCCGGAGGAAGCGATGCGGTACGTCATCCTGTTTCTCATCGCGGTCGTGGCCCTTGCGGGCTGCGCCACCGTCCACCACACCGATCCGAACCACGGTCTCGAAGTCACGTACACGGGTCCTGCACACGGTGCCGCTGCCCTCATCGAGGCGACGAACGACACCGATGAGCATGCCCTGAAGCTCGCTGGCGACGCCGTCGACAAAGGGATGAGCACCTCGGTGCGCATCACCGACGACAGCGTGTCGATCAGCGCCGGCTACGGTTACGTGCCCGGTCAGGGCGGCTCCGTCGGTGGGTTCGCCCAGGCCAACACCGGGTTCATCCCCGGCCAGGGCTTCGTGACCGGTCCGCCACAGAGCAGCCTCCCGCCACTCGCGACCTCGGTCGTGGTGACGGGCGTGCCCAACGCCCAGGCCACCGGCGGAGCGATCGTGCCCTGCCCGACCGACCGGCTCCCCCAGACGGTCCCCGAGCAGGCGGCGTGCGCGGCCGCGGGGGTCAAGTCCCTGACCCAGAACCGCACCAAGTAGTGGTCGGACGGGGTGGTTCTCGTTCGGCCACTGCCGCGGGCTCCCGCCCGCGGTCACCGTCAATGAGTTCCATCCCCCACGATCAATTTTGTCCGATCGGACATAATTGATCGTCCCCCTTCAAGGAGTCCGACCCATGATCAAGTTTCTCTCCCTGTTCATTCTTTTCCTCTCCACCCTCAACCAGGCCATCGCGCAGGAGTCGATGACCCACACCCAGATGCTCGCGCACTGCGAGGCCAAGTGGGGATCCCGGGTCTCGGCCGTGGCGCAGTGCGTCACGAACCTGCGCCTGGCGCAGGCCGAGGCCACCGACGTCGCCATCGTGGCGCGGCTGGACGAGGGCGAGGAGCGCGACGGGGAGATCCTCGAGCGCCTCGACACCCTCACCGAGAGCGTCGACCGCCTCGTCACCAGCGCCTCCCAGTCCACCCCGACCGCAACGTCAGGGGCTCAGGCTCGCCCCATCCCCAGCGGCGTCACCTACACCCGCACCGGTGGCGCAGCGTGGGCGCCTGTGGCCCAGCCGACGGTCGTCTCGATCCACAACATCGGCGGAATGGCTCCTGACACCTTGCACATCACGAGCCTGGAGCACCCCACCGCCCGCAAGACCTGCGGCGGCGAGGGCGCCACGCTCGTGGTCTTCTACGACCACGGTGTGCCGGTCAGCAACGTCTTCGCCCCCGCGGGCGTGCCGACGGGCTTCATCGAGGTCTACTACGACAAGCAGAACGACGGGATCCCGGACGGGACCGTCATGGCGCTTGACCTTGAGAGCCAGACCGACGTCTGGATCACGTGGGGCCAGGCGAACGACCTGACCATACGCTACCTGCGCCCAGGTGCGCAGATCGCGGTCGAAGGGCTCCCGCTCCAGACCGTCTACCACCCGACCCAGCGCAACGAGGCCTCCGCCTCCGGAGCCATCGCCTGCGATCGAGACGACAACGCCCGCCGCGGAGGCCACCAGGCCATCCCGGCCTACTCCCTCTGCCGGATGTGGTAGTACCATGTCCAGTTCCATGGCCCCGTCGTGGCAGATATCCCAATGTGGTGCTGCTGCGGCGGGGTATTCTGTTTATCTTGAATTACGAAACTCGCGATCTTGACTTTCACGGGCGCCCGTCGACCCCGCTCTCCCTATGTTTCCATAGGGTTCCCGGGGCTCGACAGCCCGTTCAAGCCAATCTCATCGAGTTTCGTAATTCAAGGTCTGTTTAAACAAAAAAGCCCGGCCCTTTGGGGGTCGAGCTTTCCTTTTTTATGAATTACCCAGAAATTTCGGTAAGCGCGTCGATGACAAACGCGGCAATGGCGTAGGCAGCGACAATGATGATCAGACCAATGACGGATTGTGTGAGGAGTGTTTTTGCTTTCTTCACCTTATCAGGTTCTCCACCAGCAGTGAGGTAAAGGAACCCAGCGTACACGACCAGCACCACGAAGATGATACCCAGGACAGAGAGCAGAACCGCAATGATGTTTCCGATAAGCTCTGGGAGCGTGTTGGTGGTGGCGTCCGTTCCGATTGAGGTTCCCACCGTCGTAAGATCCGTTTGAGCTTCAGAGAGTTGAGCCAAAGCTGCGGCTGGGAGCAGGATCACAGGAAGTGTTGCAAACCAGGCGCTGACTTTAAGGAAGAGTTTTTTCATAGATGCGGGAGTCAATAAAAAGTTGGTTTGAAAATATGAGTGTTAACTGTCTTATCACTAAGGTTCTGTCGTCGTTGTGGTCGTAGCGGCTTGAGCAAGAGCTTCCACAACGTAGCTTGTAATGGCGTAGGCGCCGACAATGATGATGAGCCCAATGACGGAACTAGTAAGGATAGACTTAGCCTTTTTAATTTTACCAGCATCGCCTTGATCGGTCATGTAGAGAATGCCAGCATAGACGGTGAGAATGAGAAAGACGATCCCCGTGGCCGCTAACAGGGTACGGATCATGTTCCCGATGAAGACGGAAACGGTTAGCTCGGTTGAGTAGCTAGTACCTGCCGCAGCATCAAGGCCTTGCGAAATGGAGGAGGTAGCACTTTGTGCAAACGCATGATCCGGAACAAGCAGGAGAACCGCTCCCGTCAAAAGAACGAACAGAAGTCCCAGAGCCGTCAATCGTGTCAGGGTCATAAAGTATGAGTTCACATGAGAGAGCGAAGGTTCGCTCCCTCATGTGAACCCCCATCAAACGATGGGGGATTGCGATTTTATTCTGATACGGGTATTGAGTCTGACCCAGAAGTTACAGTGACGATCGAATCAATCACGAAGCTGGCGATCGCATAGGCAGAGATGACAATCACCAAACCAATGATTCCAGCGTAAATGAGCTTCCTAGCGTCTCCTACTTTTGTTTCATTTCCACCAGAAGTCATCCATTTGAATCCACCCAAAAGAATCATGACCACGGCGATGACTCCTAAGAATCCAAGCGCGACGCGGATGATCCGGGCGATGGTATCAACAAGGTTTGCATCACCCAATCCAGCGGTCGTGGCGAATTCCGCCCCTGTGTCCTCACCACCGAACAATTCATCGGCCGTCAGAGTTTGAGCGGATACGTCTGAAACTCCCATGAGAGCAACGGCTCCAATCGTCAGAGCCATAACAGCCCCGAGGAAGTAACCAACATGTTTTTTAGAAAGAATATTAGACATACGAGGAGGAGATCAAAGAGTTAGGGAATATTCAGTTAGAAATGTATTCAAAGACATTTTACCGATTTTTCTTAGATTATGACATGGAGATATCCACACAAGAATGATTACGCCGCTAAAACGGCTGAGAATAGACCTGGAATTTTTTCAGGGGCTTTAGCCCCGTCATTATCCGATGATTCCAGATTCAAGGGCGGAGACGATCGCGCGAACGATGGTGTAAGCACCTACAATGACGACCAGACCCAAGATTGCCCATTTCATCACTTCCTTGCCTTTTTTTACCTTATCAGGTTCCCCCGCAGAGATGAGCCAGAGGAACCCACCATAGACGAACATCAAAAGCGCAATGGAACCAGTCACACCCAAAACGGTCTGAATAAGTCGACCAATGATCGTTGTGATGGTGATATTTCCACTTCCAGTAGGGTCAAGCGGGTTGATGAGCTTGGCGGCCTGAAGTAGGTGAGGGACTGAAAGGGAAAAGGAGATAATGAAAAGAAGAATAGGTCGCATAGAATCTGAATAATCGATTTTATTTGTACTCACAATAATAGCCTGTTACATCGCATTTTGCGTTTTCGTCGCAGGCTGCCCCAGCGGTTTCTATTCCGGTGCAAGCGGTGTAGGTCGTGGTTACAACATCACCTGTTTGCAGGGCGCTTCGTAGTGCTTGAATGGCAAGATAACTAAACATGACAATGAGCAATCCAGCAGTGGAAATCGTCATGTATTTTTTCCCTTTATCAACCCATTCTTTGCGCCCAGCAGATGCAAGCCAGTAGAATCCTCCGATGACGTACATCAGCAGAACGACGGCGCCAATGATTCCTACAACATAGTTCCCTACGTTGATAAAGACAATCATGATGTCTGTCAAAGAGCAGTCACCTAAATTTCCACAGCCTTCTGAGATTCCTTGCATGAACGGTCCTACTTCTGACTCCGTGCATGTGGAAGAGCCTCCAGATGGACAGATGTTTGAGCTATAGGCAAAGCTTGTCCTTGGAAGTAGGACAAGGAAGAATAAGAGACAAAAGAGCATCAGGCGCTTCATAGGCTTTGGTTAACTTTGTTTTGTGCGTCTTTGAGCGCACGCTCTTGTTCTGATCCTTCAAGAAAGGCATCGATCAGATCTAAGAATGCTTCTTCTGTCACAGAGGCGTCAGATCCACGATACCAAGATTCGGCTGTGAGTGTTTGTCCGGCAAAGACAGAAAGGACATCATTTTCCAATTGAGTGTTGATGAGGCTGCGTAGAGCCGCAGGCTTGTTCGCCGCATCTAAGTAACTCGTGACGCGATCCTCACTTGCCGCAAACTGCACAAAGTCCCAGGCCCAGTCACCTGCATTGGTCGACTTGGCCACGGTCTCGACCCAATAGTTGGCATAGTTGACCGTCTTTCCTCCGTCGATTTGTGGCAATGGAGACACAGCAAAGTTGAGCTTTGAATTTGCCGCACGGATCAGGTCGTAGTGATAGGAGTATCCAAAGAAAAATGCGGTGTTGCCAGAAGTGAAGGCATCAAAGGAGGCAGGCATATCCTCATTCCAGGTATAGACCGCTTTGAGTGGGTTGGCAAAGTCTGTGTAGAATCGCACTGCCTCGCCGCCCAAGAATCCTGCGTCGGTTTCTTGTGAAAATGTTGCACGTCCACGTGAGTCCGTCATTTGCGTTCCGTTTTGCATCATGAGGATCGAGAGAATATCAAAGGCGCGCTCGACGTTTTGACTCGTTCCGATCGCGGCTCCGGCCTGAACGATGGAATCGCTTGTGTTGATTTGTGTGAGCTGGGTGACTTGGTCCTGAAATTCGGTCCAGGTGGTTGGAGGTTCAGGGATTCCAGCTGCATTCAAAAGGTTCTTGTTATAAAACAGAGCAAGCGAGTCCATTCCCAAAGGCAGTCCAAAAATGCGATCTTCGGTGTCTGACTTGCTGTTTGCTTGGTAGGAACGCAGTACGTCTTCGACAACTACATCGACAAAGTCACTCTTGAGTGCACGCTCTGACATGGTGGGTTCTTCTTGGATCGTGTAGACCGTTTCCTTTTTGATCGTGCCGCGTGTTTCTGAGTAGGGGATGGTGAGCGAGTCCGGCATGGGCTCGATCAGACTCTCGTATTTTCCAATCCAGGTGTTGTGTAAAGAAAAGATGTCTGGGCCTTCGCCTTCCGCGAATGCACGAATCAGTTCATCCTCGTACTCGTCATAGCGAAGTTCGCGATAGGAGAATGAGATGTTTGGGTGCAGAGCTTTATAGGCACTCATGATTCCACTTAGGGTACTGTCGTCATCAAAGACACGCCAAATGGTGATGGTGACCGGCGTGGTCGCGAGTTTTTGAGCTTCACTTGATCCGCCACAACCTGCTCCCAAGAGAATGATTGGGAGAAGAAGGATCGCGAGATGTCGACGAAGAGACGTCATAGCGTTTTGCACGTTTGTTTCAAGTAACGTTTGAAGTCGCTGCCGGTCTCGTCATGCTTGAGACCGAGCTCGACCTGGGCCTTGAGGAATCCGAGTTTGCTTCCGCAGTCGTAGCGAGTTCCTTCGAACTTGCAACCGTAAAGTACTTTTCCTTGTTTGAGCCGCGTGATAAAGGCATCAGCGAGGCGGATTTCTCCATCCTTTCCAGCGGCTTGTTTTGGGAGAAGACTGAAGATTTCTGGAGTGAGAATGTAGCGGCCGATGACGATGAGGTCTGAGGGAGCCTCTTTTTCAGTGGGTTTTTCGACGAACTGATCAATCTGCCACACAGAAGGTTCTACTCGTACCCCTCCAATTACACCAAATCGAGAGACTTCACTCTTTGGAACTTTTTGCAGAGCCATCACTGGATCGCCGTAGGTTTCGTAAACATCCATGAGTTGACGAAGGGCAGGGCGTTTGTCTGAGTCGATGATGTCATCTCCGAATAGGACGGCGACGGGTTCATGTTTGTCGATGAACGGAAGTGCGGCAAGTACGGCATGGCCATCGCCCATGGGTTTGGTCTGGCGCACGAAGGCAAAGTGTGCGAGCTTCCCAATTTTTTTTACGATGTCGAGTTCACATTTTTTTTTCTTTTGCTCAAGCCGGTACTCAAGTTCAAAGTTACGATCAAAGTGATCTTCAATCGCGCGCTTCCCGATCGCGGTCACGAAAATGATTTCCTCGATTCCACTCTCCACCGCTTCCTCGACGATGTACTGAATGACGGGTTTATCGACAACCGCCAGCATTTCTTTTGGTTGGGCTTTGGCCGCGGGGAGGAATCGGGTTCCCATGCCGGCGACCGGGATAATCGCTTTGCGAATTTTCATACGTGCCCTTATTGTAGCGCAAAAACAAGAAGAAAAAAACGCGTCCATGTGGACGCGACTTAATCTCGGGAGACAAAATAGGAAACAACCAAAAGCATGAACAGAAGTCCCACGGTAAGGATCCAAAATCGCCAGTCGGTCATAAAAGCAGAGCGCTGGTCACCAGACCGTAAATGATGATCGAAATCATATCTTGGACAACGGTCGCAATCGGTGCGGCGCCCACCGCAGGATCCTCGTGGAGTTCTTGAATGATTTCTGTCACGGTGATGGCGATGACAGGGGCGATGGTAATGGCTAAGAAGGTCGAGAGACCTACCGCACTGGCGAGTCTCATGTCCTCAAGCCAGACGTTGACGATGAACAGCGATGCTAGTCCAAAGATTACCCCCAGGCAAAGACCTAAAAGGGGTTCCTTGAAAAGGTAGTTTCGAAGTTTTGTATGTCGGCTCTTGAGGTTACGACTATAAATAGCTGATGTTTGGGAGCCCACGGCAGCGGCGATGTAGACGATAAACGGAATAAAAAAGGCGACGTGGACGTTTGTGGCAAGAACCTCCTCAAATCGGCTGGTGAGCAGTGAGATTCCCAGTCCCAGGAATAGTCCCAGCACAAGCGAGGGCACGCGCAAGCGCAATAAGAGTGAAACAGATTCCGTATCGTCGTCTGCGTAGATCGTTTTGGGTTGGTGGTTTTGGGGGGCGTTCATAGTTTCTAGAAAATAATTGGTTTTCGTTCGATACCAATTGATTCAATTATTTTTGAATCATCTTCGTCAGTAGTGTAAAAAACGGTAATCAATCGGCTTCCAACATAAAATGTCAGTTCGTGATGCCACGGCTTGTGTTCTTTTCTCCCCAGCACCCGTTTTACACCGAGATGCTTTTCGATTTCTGAAAAGATTTGTTCGCTTAATTTTTTCGCAGACAGTCGATAGTTCTCGATAATTTTCTGTTCCGTCACTAAGCCACTGTCTCGATAGAGTTCAAAAAAAGCTTCTTCGTACGCACGAATGAAGCCTTTGACCGTTAAGATCGCCGATTCGCTGTAGTAAACGTTAAACATACGACCGAACTTTGGTCGCTTGTTTTTTTTGTTCCGAATACGCCTTTTTCAATCTTTGAGCCAAACGAACAGCCGACTCATCAATATAGTCAGCAACAATTTTTTTTGCTTCTTCCGAACTATATCGTGTTGTTTTTTTCTTGTTCATATCTGCAAATAGTATAGGGATACTTCATCTGTGCGTCAAAAAACCGTAGACCCGCCGTCGCTCAGGTGAGCTTTGGTGGGCGTGCCGGAGACCTGACCCCAGGATATCGGTTGAATGATCCTTTCCTCCATGATACATTCTGCGCGACAATTGTTGGAGAGGTCGCATAGTTGGTCTAGTGCGCGCGACTCGAAATCGCGTAAGCCGCAAGGCTTCGAGGGTTCGAATCCCTCCCTCTCCGCCACGTAAAAACACCGACTTCAGTTGGTGTTTTTACGTGCCACGTGGTCGACGACCAACGGAAGTCGACTTTACGTGGCTGAATGCTGAATCGATCGTCGGTGTTCACGTGGCAAGCCACGTAGATACTAAGTTTTTACGTGGTAAGCCACACATCGTAAAATGAAACTCTATGTTTTATGTCTACGTGATAGAAAGCGAATCATCTGGTAAGTGGTACATTGGATATTCGAGTAATCTGCGGGCTCGTCTCCAAACGCACAATCAAAACGGCAATGCTTCAACATCAAACCGAGGTTCATGGAAACTCATTTACTATGAGGCGTACGTCACAAAAGAGGATGCTATGGGTAGAGAGAAATTTTTGAAAAGTGGTTCTGGGTGGAGATATCTTAAGAAGCAACTATACCATTACCTCGATGACAGAGAGACTATTGCGATCAACTCGGCATGAATTTGAGCAACCCTTCACGGGGTTGTTTTGTTATGGTACAGCTCTTTCAAGAAAATTAAGCCTTTTATATGTCAGAACGTGAAGGAATCCATGAGGGACACCGATCAGCCGCTGAAGTTATTGCAGAAAAATTTGCTGAAAAACTCGCCAAATATTCTGACGTAAAATTTGATGAAGGCAGACTTGTTGTTAACGAAGGTGGAGTAAAGGAGTTGGCTGATTTTGGGATAACCGCCAAGGAGGGCGACGCCTGGAATTCATTTACATATTCCGACGAAGATGACACGACTAATGAAGTCGTCGATGTCATGGGGCGAGCAGCTATCCATCCTGAAACGGGAGATATTGTCGATTTGGGTCACTCAATAGGAACAGCTCCGCTTCGACCAGAACTTTTTGATCTTGAGGATTAGACTGGCTCTCAACGTAATAGTAATTGTGGAGCGACCGTGTGCCGAAAGCGCGCGGTTGTTCCTTTTATACGCTTTCCTGTAGCAAAGTGATCCTCCTATTCAAGTACACTAACCTACTCCGTAAATTCCCTAGCAGTTCACGTTTCTCTGAAATGCTCCCTTGCCGCAACAGGTACTTCGCATACGCTCGAATGTTCACTTCGGCCTCGTCGTCGGCCTCATGCCGCACGGGGCGACCCATGAAGAATTGTCCTACAACAAAACGATCCAGAAATGGATCGTTTTGTTTATCTTATTCGCGATACTTCAAATATATTTTTAACTCGCTTTTCGGATTTGCGAAACCAATCTCCTCCAGATGGAAGGCAGTTGGATCATACTTTTCTCCATCTTCTAATCCCATCCAGTCAACCAACTCTTCATACTCTGTAGCCTTTGGATTATTGATCGTCTTTAACAGATGATCGTAACCACCAGCTCCGCCACAATCCTCGGGAGGGCAAAGATTCTCACCTGCTAAGCAAACAGGATATTTTTGCTTTTCAGCAGGAGTTGACTTCTCAAATAAAACCGTATGGTCCCAAGAGTCTCCAAAGTCGTAAGTGTAGGTACACTGCTTCAAACGCTTTGGAAACCAATTAGCCAAGAGTTCTTTAGACTCATCTAGCTCATTGCCTTCATCCCATTCAGGATCGGGCATTTGAATACTGATTGGTCGATACGCCCCGAGTTTCTTTTCAGACATAGTAAACCCGTGAAGATGACCACCAGCCCAGCCAACGGCATCTTGAATAGCACAGTGCAAATCCCAAAAAGTGTATGTTTCTGGAACTAGAATTCGCCGCCAGACTTTTGGTGAAACGTAATTGAGAGTTATTTTGAACTGCATCAATTGTTTGTTCATATATCTATCAATGTTTACACTTTCCGATACCGCGTCGTGCGGCCCTGCCCGATGCGTTCGATCTTTTTTAGCCTTAGCAAGACGTCGATCGCCTGTGAGACGGTCGGACGCGCGACACCAGTCGCCTTTGCAATATCTCCTGCGGTGGCCTCATCAATAGTCTCAAGATGACGCCATACGATCAGTTGTTTTGGCGAGAGAATCTTCTCGATGTTCTCATGCGACAGCAAATCAATAGCCTGTCGCGCCTGTTCAAGCGATACGCGCAAGAAGAACTCTAACCAAGAAACAATGCTCTCGCGCTCGGTTCCAAGCGTTGTCTGGCTCTTGCGGAGAGCAACGTAATAATCGGCCTTACTGTCTTCAATGAGTTTCTCGTGGGAAACATACGGTACGTATTCATATCCGACTTTGAGCAGAAGCAAATTCGTCAGAATACGCGAAAGACGTCCATTGCCGTCCTGAAACGGATGGATAGCGAGAAACTCGACGAGGAAGTTTCCGATAACGACAAGCGGATGACTTTCACCTTGATTCAGCGCGTTCGCTGTCCGTTCAACAAGCTCCTCCATCCGCTTCGGCGTGAGGTAGGCGGGAGCTGTCTCAAAAATAACGCCGACAGACTTACCTAACTCGTCGAACATCTCAACCGAGTTCTCCATCTTTTTGTACTCGCCGCGATGCCGCTCGTCTTTGTCCGCGTACTTCAACAACTCACGATGCAGCTGTTTGATGACACCCTCCGTAAACGGAATGTGCTTCCACGAGGTAAAAACGTTTTCGAGCAGCTCAAAGTAGCCTTGAACTTCCTGCTTATCGCGATCGGTAAATTTCTGTAGCGACAAGCCGCGCATGAACTTCTCAACGTCTTCGTCGGACAACTTTGATCCTTCAATACGCGTCGATGCGCCAGTCGAGGTCACCAAAACTGAACGCTTGAGTCGGCCAAGCGCCTGCGGGTTGAGCTTCGCCCCACCAATCCATTGACCTTTAAGATGATCAATCTGATTGATCAGCGACCAAATGTGTTGCGAAACATGCGCGATGCGCTTTTCTTTCTTTTCCATAAATCTCATAAGTTAACTATATGAGATTGTATACGATTAGTACGTACTGAGCAAGTAGAAACACACCATGTCTAAATACCCTTGCTAACATTAGCCAAAATGCGGACGGGGCGACCCATGCGGTTCGAGTCCTGCGCACCCCGCCACCAAAAACGAGCTTAGTTGTTCGTTTTTTGGTCGATGATCGATCTGGCCATCTCGATGAGCTCGCCGTTTGTAGGATGATCGCCATCAGCGGCAATGAGCAGGAGATGGTTTTCCAGCTGCGCGATGAGGTGGCGGGTAATTTCGCAACGGTTAGGAAGTCCATCTTCGTAATCAATGCACCGTGGACGATCGTCGATGGTCTGAATCCAGATAGAGGTTTCTTGGTCGAGCTTCACTTCCTGTGTTGGATAGATGTGAGTGGCGAGATAGGCGGCAGAGTTTAGGCCTGGGAAATAATCGATTTCCACAAAGCGCCAGGCATTTTTGGTATAGACGGTTATAATGCTTCCTTTTGGAATCTCACCTATGGATGAGGTGTAGATTCCCGCCATGTATAACTCGGCACCAAACGTCTGTGTTGGAAGAGGAAGGATCGTATTGAGGGAAGAGAGATCGTCCAGGGGGGCGAGGCTTGAGGTCTGTGGCAGGAGTGAGCGTTGTGTGTCATCGATCCATTGAAAGAATCGCATCAGTATAAAGACGACGAGGATCGCCACAGCGATCCATGCGAGGAACTTGAGATTTACAGGTTTCTCTTCACGACGTTTTCGAAAGAGAAGGCGTGTGCCGAGCATAGGCGAATATGATGGCGAGTAAGATCCAGGTCAGGATCGCGAGATCATTTTTGAAATAGGGCACATCAACCAGGCCGTGAATGGTCATTTGGAGAAGAGCGAGGAAAGGGAGGATGGAAAGGTGGAAAGGTGGAAAGGTGGTAGCCCCAGGCTTTAGCCTGGGTGCGACTTTTCGAATGACGCTCATGGCAAGCAGGGCGAACGCGACGAGTCCCAACAGTCCTAGCTCGACCCATATGTTTAGGAAGATGTTGTGTGGGTACTGGAAAATTTCTAGGTACGTTGCCTGGTGATAGGGTTCGAAGACCGTTGGATATCCAGAGAGACCGGCGCCCAAGAACCAATGGTCACGCAGCATGTCGGTTGTCTCAGTCCATTGTGAGAGGCGCACGGAGCCGGAGTAGTCTTGGAGGGTGAGTTTGGAGAGGATAGGAGGGAAAAGAAGGACTAAGAGGATCAAGAGGACTAAGAGGCCAGAAGAAAGCATGCGAGTTTTGCGATGGATAAGACCAGCAATGAACAACGTCGCCACGATCGACACGAGGGCGGCTTCGGACTGGGCGAGGATAATGGCGATGGAGGAGAGGATTGTGACAAGAAGCCAGAACAACCTTATGCCCCTGACTTTTCGCAATGACATGACAGCAATGATCACAATCGGTCCCAGGAACAACCCAAGAGCATTAGGATAATCAAAGACGCTGGTGACGCGATGCTCGATGTCCCAGGGAATAGGCAAACCCATGCCCGTAAGCCACTGGAAGATGGCGATGAGGGAGAGGACGATGGCGCACAGACCAAGAGCTTCGAATAGGCGGGATCCCTTCACCTCGCCATGTTCAAGCTCGTATCGCACGACAAAGAACAGAAGAATTGGCTCGAGAAAATACGCTTTCCACACGCCTAATGCGCTGGTCATGTCTGGAGCTACAAGTATCGAGATGGTAGCAACTAAAAGGATGAAGAAAATCGTTAGGGAGGTAGTCGCAGGCTTTAGCCTGCGTTCGGTCGAATGATTTGTCGCAGGCTGAAGCCTGTGGCTACCGAGGAATTTGATCGTCCAAATCAGAAGAAACGCCACAATGAAAAGTTCGAGCAAGGTCGTGGGGATTCCAAAAATGTCTGTACGCAACAAGTAGCTTGGCAGTACAGCCACAAGAAGAAACAATCCTTTGTGCAGGTCGGTCCATGTGAGAACGGCGAATGTAGCGGTGAGGAGGAGAAGGATAGACATCATAAGGGCGGTAGCCGCAGGCTTTAGCCTGCGTTCGGTCGGAGGATGGTTTTGAGTTCCCTGGTTGTTACCGCTCGCAGCGCGAACAAGGCGGCTGTGTAGACCACCGCTCCAACGAGCAGATCAATAAGAACAGGTACGTCGATTCCCACTAGAGCTAGGTACATGATCGTTGAGGCGATGATGGCTTTGAAAAGAACGGTGAGCTTGGGTGTCGCACCGGAGGTCTTGAAGACAACGAAGAATGTGAGAAGGGCAATGAGCGCTTCCGAGAGAAGGGTCACGCCAACGGCACCCCACATTCCGTAGGGTGGAATGTAAAGGAGGTATCCAATGATCGCAATGATCGCAACGAACACATAGCCCCAGGTCATGATCTTCTGCTTATTCAGAGCCACAACAAGATGTCCGTAAAGGGTTCCTAAGAAGACGCCAATAAGGGCAAGGATGAGCCAGGTCAGGATAGGACCAGAGGCCGCGAACTCAGGTCCAGCGATAAGTGCCATGAGCTCTGTCGAGGTAAGTTGGGCGCCTACGACAACGGGGACGACCGTCAACGCAAAGAGATCGAAAATTCTGGTAACTCGTTTACGAAATTCTTCCGCACGTCCCTCGTTCCACATTGTGACGAGACTTGGGAGCACGATTCCCATCAGCATCGTCGGCAATACGGTCATGACGTCCAGGATTCGATACGCGGCACCGTACAAGCCGACTTCCGTTTGATCGCGGAAGTAGGCGAGGAAGAGAATGTCACCTTTGAGGTAGAGGAGGTTAAAGATAATAGAGATGGCGATTGGCCACGAGTGAGCAAGAATGGACATCCACTGCGACCATTCAAACAGCGGACGGATTTTTACAAAGGGGCTGGCAAGCTGCACCATCAGGATAAGCCATACCGCGTTGGCGATTACCATCGCAAACACCATTTCGACAACGCCTGGCGAGGTATAGGCGAATAAAGCGACGAGAGCCAGGAGCACGGTGCGATTCACAAGTTCAGTCAAAGCGGCCCGCCACATGGCTTCATGACGTTGAAAGACGCCGATCAACATGGAGGCACCGCCCATGAGGAAGTAGGCAAGCGCGCCGACGAGTACAGCCGTTTGAACATTTGTGGACCAGGGGAGCGCGAGAACGGTAAGAGGAGCGAGTGAAAACATCGCAAATCCAGAAACGAGACGGAGCCCGAAAAAATTACCGACGATGCGTTCTTCATCGATCCCCGGTTTGGAAATCATCACGATGAGCGTGAGGGTGAGGCCAAAATCGACGACCACACCAAACATCTGCAGGTAGGTCACGGTCGTGGTGTACTCTCCGAAAGCCTCAGTGCCGAGTGCTCGCGTCAGAATCGCAACGGAAAGCAGTCCGATGAGGATCGAGAGGATTTTTCCTAAGAGTTGTACGGAAAAGTTGGAAGCAATCGAGCGCGCCGTGGTCATACGAAAGAAAGTGTAGCACAAATTGCGTTGACGAGACCCTTAAAAAATGGTATTCTCTAAGTACAAATTATGAATCCGTTCCTCTTGAAGGTCCCCCATGCTACCACCTCAAGAGCCGCGAGTATTTCGCTGGTTTGGTTTGCCCTATTCCTCTTTGTGGGAGGGCTTTTTTGTTTGCCAACTGCCGTTCGCGCTGAAGCAAAAAATGGCTTTGAAGCATTGCAAGTTTCTGGGCCTAAGAGTGGGTTTACGATCGTGCCTGGCGCGACTGAAGAGGTAGTACTTACCTTCAAGAACATTGGTTCAAAAACCTGGACGAACTCAGGGTCTGCCTACGTTTCTATTTACACATACGACCCGAAGTATCGCGTGAGCGATTTTAAGACCGATAATTGGATCGACTACACTCAGGCCGCGCTTTTAGAAGAATCGAACGTGGCTGTGGGTTCAGTTGGGTCGATCTACCTCACATTGAAGGCTCCAAAATCAGAGGGGACATACAAAGAGACCTTCCATCTCGCGGCCGAGGATGCTGCCTGGATTCCGGGAGGAGAATTTACGTTGACGATTAACGTGGAAGATGAGGACGAAGAAGAGGGAGAGACTGAAGTTGGTTCACAGGATCTCTCATCGGAAAATCCTTTGAGTGACGGTGAAGCATCGCCGGAGACAAACGGGTTGTCCGCGACGGTGTTGTTGCGCTCAACCAAGCTGGTTGAAGCACAAGCGGGCGACGTGATCACCTATAAGGTTGGTATCAAGAATACGGGAACGGTTAGCTGGGGCACACGAGAGATCGTAACAACCAGTTATGCGATTGCAAGTACAGATACGGCTCATGCTTCTTGGGTGAGCGACACGGAGCTTGTCGTGAATACGACTGGGAGCGTGAAACCTGGAGGTCTCGACTTACTTTCGTTTAAGTTTACGGCTCCCACCAGTAATGGTTCGCATACCGTGCGCTACCAAATGGCAGTGGACGACACCGTGATTCCAGATTTTTATATCGATATTCCCGTGGAAGTGACAGGAGGTTCGCCTGAGATTATCGACGATGACGTGACGGTTGAGGAAGAAGAGGTGCAATCGGATAGGGAAATTGATGAGCCGATCGTCCGCATTGGTTTGCTCACGATTGACGAGGAAACAGACTGGGTCACCGAGATTAGTTGTGACTCCACATGGAGGCTTGTCGACAGTGAGGGTGGACTTCTGGGAAAGATGGAAGAAGATGAGATGGTTCGTGCCTTCTACAAAAATCAACGCTATTACTTTAATCGTGGTCGTGGGATCGAGCAGACACATAAGTACCTTCGATTTGTTCCAGATAACGAAGAGGCCATCTGCACGATCGAGAATTTTGATCGTCGAAAAACCCGTGGAGCTTCCTACGCCCTCAATCAGTTTCGTGACACACTTGAGCTTCAGTACATTCCGTACAAGGACGAAGTCTGGGTGATCAACGAGTTGCCGATCGAGGAGTATTTGTATGGTCTTGGTGAAACGTCCAATGCCTCCCATGAGGAATTCAAGAAGGCTCTCATTACCGTCGCACGTACGTATGCGTTGTATCACTGGGAACGCAACACGAAACACCAAGGCTACTTCCATATGAATGCGTATGCGGATGATCAGGTCTACTTTGGCTACGGATACGAAACGATTCATCCACTCATCCGCGAGGCGGTCGAGGACACACGTGGTATCACGGTGAATTATGATGGCCGCACGGCGCTCACGCCGTACTTTTCACGCTCAGACGGACGCACACGATCATGGAGTGAAGTCTGGGGCGGATCCGTTGCGTGGCTCATTGGCGTGGATGCTCCCTGTGACGAAGAACGTGGATACACGCTTTGGGGTCATGGTGTTGGTATGGGAGCAACCGAGGCGTTGTGCATGGCAAACAATGGAGACGATTGGGAAGAAATTTTGCACTATTTTTACACGGACGTTGATCTCATAAAGAGATGGGATTAAAGAAATCACTCATGCTGATTCTGGTAGTCGCCGCAGCATTCCCTGCGGCGATTTTTGCTGCACAGGATCCGCTTGAGACGATCTATTTTGCGCGTCCCGACCTCCAGGCAGCGTTTGATACGGATACCAAACGGGCGATTCCGGGGACCGCGGCGGGGTTCCTTCTCGATCTTGAAGATTGGGCCACTCAATACGGCTGGATGGAACATGAGGAACTTGCTTCCTACGGACCAGAGGAAGGAGATGGGGTGCCTGTGCGAGTAGATGCGAGCGAGATCGAAGCGTCGATCGAATCAGCGGCCTATGTTGTCATGGATCGATCGACGGGAAAGATTCTCACGGTTAAAAACGAGAATAAAATCTGGCCGATTGCGAGTCTCACGAAACTTGTTACCGCGGATGTTGTTCTGGACTATGAGGTGTCAATGAATCAGATTGCAGATGTTCGCGCCACTGACGACGTCGGGGGCGCGAAGCTCTACGTGAATGACGGCGACGTCTTCTCCGTTCAAGATCTTTTTTATGCAACGCTCGTGGCGAGTGCAAACAATGCGGCCAATGCGCTTTCACGTACAACGGGACTCTCATCGAGTGAGTTCCTCGAGGAAATGAATATTCGTGCAGATTCACTCGGGCTCATCAATACGGCATTCGTCGACCCCACAGGTATTGAACTCGGAAATGTCTCAACGGCACGTGAGACGGCGAGGCTTGCGTCGGACATTCTTGAACGAGATGAGATTACCCGTTTCACATCGACGTACACGAAGTACATTACTGATCTCACACAAGATACCCGGAAGAAGATGACGAATACCAATTGGATGCTCTGGAAGCCGGCATACGACGACCTCTATGTCACCGGCGGGAAGACAGGATACCTGGATGAGTCGGGTTGGAATCTCGTCGTGACACTCAGGCCGATGAATGGAGACGCGGACACGGAGTTACTCATCGTCGTGTTCGGCGCGGGGTCACGGAGTGCCTCATTTGAGGACGCGAATGCCCTTGCCGATTGGGCGTGGCACACACACGAGTGGCAGAAAGAGAATTAAAAGACAGCCGCGAGGCTGTCTTTACGTTATCGTTGTTTTTGCGTTGCCATGCCCACCCGCTCCCAATGCACTCAACCTTTTTTTATCCTCTTCTACAAGCCTGGTGATAAGCTCTTTCACGTTCTCTGGGTTGTCGATGTTTTTAAAGTGAAAGCGGCCTTTCTCGCCAGCGGTCTGCACGTAGACTTGGCCGAATGTAAAGAGCGTTTGAAGAATCCCGCGAATTTCTGCTGTCGCATCTTGAACGGCGGCAAGATCCAGTTCAGAGGCGGTGCGGTTGAAGAGTCCTTCTTGTTCAATGTTGATGATGCGCTCATTGGTAATGATCCAGGTATCAAGGTAGTAATCAGTGAACTCAAGAAAGGCGAAGAGCCAAATCGAAAGAACGTAGATGCTGCTTAAAACGATCAGCAAAGGACCCATGATTGGATGCGCGATCCAACGCTCGACCGTGTCGAGGAAGTACCAACCCCCCACCAGGGGGATACCCACAAGAAGGAGAAAGGCCGCCGCGATCGCCAAGAGGGCAAACCAGTGTCGACGTAAAAAAAGAATGACATGTTCATCAGGCCGCTGATTGGGAAGGTGATCGAGTCGCATCATAGGTCGGGAAACAGATCCTCCGTGTAAAATTTTGCCGCGTTGTTGAGCGAGATCGGCAGGGTCCAGTCGTACGTCATCAACATGAACGTGGATCCAGCCAGCAGGATGATCGTCCCACCAGCGAAGATCGTGACGATGAGATAGAGACCAAAGCCGTATACCCCGTAGCGAATCAAGTGATACACGTTGAATAGACTATAGAGGACGTAAAACAACATGTACGCCATGAATACAAACAAGAAAACGTAGAGAGGCAGATTGATGTTGGGGATCGCAAACATAGCTCTCTTAGTTTATCACATGCTTGTATCCGTGTTCGGTTACGATACGGCCACGCGGTGTGCGGGCAAGGAATCCGACTTGGATGAGGAATGGTTCGTGCACGTCTTCGATCGTTTGGATTTCTTCCTGTGTGGCTGCCGCAATGGTTGAGAGACCGACCGGCCCACCATCGAATTTCTCAATGATCGTTTGGAGGATGCGTCGGTCGGTTTGGTCAAGTCCCATGTGGTCGACGGTGAGTTTTTGGAGTGCTTCGTCACAGACCTGTCCTGACACATGGCCATCTCCACGAACTTCTGCGAAGTCTCGAACACGGCGTAGGAGACGATTGGCAATACGGGGTGTGCGACGGGAGCGGCGGGCAAGGATCTCAATTGCCGTATCGTCGATGGATGTCTTCAAGAGTCCGGCACTGCGTTTTACAATGTGGCCGATGTGCTCGTCCTCGTAGAAGTTAAGATGATGCGTGACGCCGAAGCGGTCACGCAGAGGTCCAGACAAGAGTGAAAGGCGAGTGGTAGCACCAATCAGCGTGAAGCGTTCGAGATTGAGGCGCAGAGTCCTGGCGGTAGGACCTTTCCCCACGATGATATCCAGGGCGTAGTCCTCCATGGCTGGATACAAGATTTCCTCGATGGTCTTGTTGAGACGGTGGATTTCGTCGATAAAAAGGATGTCTCCCTGTCCGAGGTTTGAGAGGATGGCCGCAAGGTCGCCGATGCGTTCCAGCGCTGGACCAGAAGTTACACGAATTTGTGAACCCATCTCGTGGGCGATGATGTGGGCGAGCGTCGTCTTCCCAAGACCAGGATTCCCGTAGAGAAGCACGTGCTCGATCGGCTCCTCACGTTTCTTGGCGGCCTCAATAAAGATCGACAAGTTTTCTTTGATATCGTCCTGACCCACAAAGTCTGCCAACGATTGTGGTCGCAATCCAACCTCAAACTCCCGCTCCTCATTTGGAGCCTCGGTTGCGACAACTCGCTCTGGAATCTCTATTTCTTCACGCTCGATCATATTTTTTGATGGCGGAAGCGAGTTTTTTATCGAAGGTATAAACGGTATGTGATTTAGCAAGCAGGAATAAAGATACATCAACAAAGGACAGATGTTTGTGTTCATGCTTACAAAAGACATCGATCACTCTAGCAAGATGCGTTGACTCTGATGCGGCAACATGGATGTCCGGATCCATGAGGATTTTTTGTACAAAGTTACTCGCGAGCTGTTTTCGTCTTTTTTGTTTCAAGATAGTACATACTTCCAGAATGACATACTCTGGAACAAGGAGGTCTTCTTCGAATGTGGAGACAAGTCGTACGGCTTTTTCATGTTGGCTGTCCGATGCATCAAGCAAAGCGATCCATATATTTGAATCAGCGACGATCATAGTAGACGATTTCGTCAATTTTTTGGCTCAGATGTTTGTTTCCGGACTTGAACTGCAGGGGTTTGAATTCATCAACAAGACGTTTGCCGATTTTTCTGTCTCGTTCATGCTTTTTTGGAGGCACGATACGAAAAGCGGTTTTGTTGTGAATCGTGACAAGGAAGGATTGCCCTTGCTCCACGGCTCGTGCGATTCTTGCGAGTTGATGGCGCAATTCTCGCATCCCGATGGTTTTTGATTGCATATGGTTGGCGATATGTTACACAAAAAGTGTAACAAATTTTTCTCTGAGCGGGAAGGAAGCATGAAATAAAAAAACGCTTGATGGTCAAACATATTTTCTTGGTGGGCGAGGAGGGAGTCGAACCCTCATGGGGTTTCCCCCTGGGGATTTTAAGTCCCCTGCGTATACCATTCCGCCACTCGCCCACGCGGGAAAAGGGTAGCAAAGAAAGGGGGTGTGGTCTACCGTCTCGATTCTCTACGCGCTTCCTTTAGTCGATTTTTGTCTATCTTCGTCAGCTTCTCCGTCGCATACGAAAATGTAATCGCGGGGAGTTCGAGGACATGGGATTCGAGGAAGGAGAGGATCTCACGTGGCCAGAGTTTGTAGGCTTCGCGTAGTTGCCAACCTACGCCTTTTTGGACGTAATGGTCTTTGTCTTGGAGTAGTGGTTCGATGAGAAACAGGACGACTTTGCGCGAGGGAGGCGTTCGTTTCTTGCTTGCGTAGTAGATCGTACAGACGACGCTCGCGCGGCGCTTCCAGGGGTTCTTCGAGTGATTCCATTGCCGCAGAGTTGGTTCAACGAGTTTGGGATTCTTCTCGTAGAGAATCGATAGGAGCTGGCAGAGCTGGTCGGCATGCGCCCAGTTCTCCACCCGTTCCATCCAGCGTTTGCATACGTAGAAGTCAGCCGAGGTAAGCGTCGAAGATTTCCAGCGGTAATAGATAAGCGGGAGACTCATCACATCGTGGAGTGTTGTTTGGTTCCAGACCTGATCCCAGTCCTTAAGAATTTCTCGATCCGTTTTCTTGTAGAAGGAGAACCCCTCATGGACGAGCTGGTTTAGGTTCGGCATTCGCACAGCGAGAAACTTCAACTTTGTCCCGGTGGCGGACCGAAAGAAGGCTTTATAGGGGGCGTCGACCGGGAGTTTCCGGACGCGCGTCTCGACCTCACGCAGGGGATTTTTCCCCCGCTCGCGAGCAGGGGGAGTTGCTTGGGACATAGGATTCTGTAAAAATAGGCTTGTATGCTGTTTGAATCAACCAAGGACGTTTTGAACTGGTACCAGAAAGGGGATCGCGTGATCACCAAGTCTTTTATTGATGGAGTTCCCTGGGGGGAGATCAAGAGCCATTCCATCGACGAGAAATTTTTCCCAGTCCTCTTGTATATGCGTGACATTGAGACGATGACCACGCGCTACTTCGACGAGCTCATGAAAAGTGCCACAGGGAAGGAGCCAGTCATTCGACAGTTCATGGAACAATGGGCGACCGAGGAACCGGTGCATGGCCAACTACTGAGTCGATTTCTCGAGGAAGCTGGGTGCCCTCAAGAGAAAGACTGGAAGCAGAAAGGGTTTGATGGTCTTACCCTCTCGTATCGACTACGCAGCAAGATTCAGGAATGGATCACGCTTCCGTTTGGGAAGAATTTCACGAGTGTGCACATGACCTGGGGCGCGATCCATGAATATTCAACGCTTACCGGGTACCGTCGACTCTGGGAGCTCGCAGGACATCCAGTCCTGGAGTACATCCTCAAAGCCGTTGCCCGCGAGGAAGCGAAGCATTCAATGTTTTACTGGAGTGTGGCAAACATTAACTTGAAAGAGTCACCGTTCCGTCAACAACTCGCTCGGTATCTGATCGAGAAATTTTGGAAGCCGGTGGGGGAGGGAGTGAAGACGCAAGCGGAGAGTAACATTGTTATTCGAACCCTGTTTTCTGGTCATGACGGCGTGGAGCAAATTCGTACCTACGTGAATAATCGCATCGCCCAGCTTCCGGGATTTGAGACGCTCACACGCGTGACCGACCGAATTTCGAAGACAGCCCTTTCGGGATAGTCGGAGTTATTTTTTCAAAGCCGCCAGGAAACCCTTGAGCGGTTTTGTGTTAAGGATGTCTGCGGCGGTTGCCCAGCCACGGCGGGCTTGGGCAATGCCGTATTCGAGATTCTGGAAATGCGAGGGGTCGTGCGCGTCTGAGTTGATGACGAGGTTCACGCCTTCCTCGATCGACTGGCGGATATGAGCCTCGTGCAGGTCGAGTCTTGCCGAGCCGTTTACTTCCAGTGCCACATGATACTCACGGCACGCTCGGATCACACGGCTCATGTTGAGCTCATAGGCGTCACGCCGTGCAACCACACGACCGGTTGGGTGGAAGAGGATGTTCACCAGTGGGTGCTTCAGCGCGCGGATAATCCGCTCGGTCATGTCGACCTTACTCATGCTGGTATTGGAGTGGACCGAGATTGAGACGATGTCGAGCGTCTTGAGAGTCGAATCGGAGAGATCCAAGCGTCCGTCCTTGAGAACATCGCACTCGGTGGACTTCAGGACGGTGAAGCCGCGGAGTTTCTTGTTGAGGCGATCGATTTCGCGACCCTGTTGGCGCAGACGTTTCTCGTCCAGACCATGGGCGATCGTCAGCCCCTTTGTGTGATCCGTGACGGCCATGTAGGAGAGACCATGCTCTCTGGCGGCGTGTACCATCTCTTCGATCGAACCAGTTCCGTCGGACCAGTCTGTTTGGACTTGCAAGTCGCCTTTGAGGGAATCGTAGGGGATGAGGGTTGGAATTTTTTTCTTGTCCGCCACTTCAACCTCATCGGCGCCTACGCGAATTTCCGGTGGAATGAATTGGAGACCTAGGTGCTTGTAGACTTGTTCCTCCGTGCGACTCGTGATGCGTGCTTTGCCCTTAAAGAGTCCGTGTTCGGAGAGCTTCATGTGTTTGCGCTTGGCTCGTTCGCGCAGGAGGATGTTGTGCTCGCGTGATCCCGTGAAGTGGACGAGCGTGGCGCCGTACTCGTCAGGATGCAGAACCAGAAGATCCCCCTGGAGGCCGTTCACGTAACGCACCATAAGTTTGTTTGGGCCTTCCTCAAGCACTTGGTCGACTTCACGCAGGGCTTTGAAGACACGCACAAGTTCTTTTGGCTTTGAGGTCGTGGCGATGAGATCAATATCGCCGATCGTTTCTTTGCGACGACGAAGCGACCCGGCGATATCGATATGTATTGTGCTAGGAATTTCCTTGAGTTTGTCGACCAGGCCGCGGGCAAACGGGAGGACGTCATGAATGATGCGTCGTCCGGCGTCGCCCTTGAGATACTCGATCCCACGTAGGATTTTGTCCTGGCTTTTTTTGCCCATGCCGGGGATGGCGGCGATCTTATTTTGCTTGGCAGCTCTCTCTACATCGGCGACAGTTTTAACTTTGAGCACGCGATAGAGTTTAAAAACTGTTTTGGGACCAACATCTTGAATGCGTGAGATGTCAAGCATGTCGAAGGGATATTTCTTTTTGAGTTGATCGTAATAATCGAGTTTGCCGGTCGTGAGGAGCTCTTCGATTTTGGCCGAGAGATCCTTTCCAACGCCGGGAATATCGTCGATACATTTTGTGCCGCACTCTTTGTAGAGGTCAGTGAGTTCATCACTCAGTCCAGCGATTCCCTCGGCGGCGACTTCGTAGGCTCGCGGCTTGAAGGCAACATCCTCAGCCCGAAGATGCAGCGCAATCTCACGGAAGATGTCGATGATCTGTTTGTTGGTGATTTTTTTGCGGGGCATAGCCTTTTTAGTATAGCAGCCAAGGAGGTCTTGTCACGAGCGGGGTCAGATGCTAAACTTTTGTTCGAAATTCAATTGCGGGTATAGCTCAGTGGTAGAGCGTCTCCTTGCCAAGGAGAAGGTCGCGGGTTCGAACCCCGTTGCCCGCTCCAACAAAAAGTCTCAGCAACGCTGAGGCTTTTTGTTTCAAGCCTGCTATACTGTTTTTGTATATGTCTATCGACCAAATGGAAGTGGAAAAGGTGATTCGAGGGGTGCGTGAAATGCTTCTTCCGCACTATTACGCAGACATCGCATTCACAAGTAAAAGTGAGCAAGCTCACGATCTTGTTACGGAGCTTGATGTGGCCGTGGAGGAGTACCTGCGGTCTGAATTAGGGAAGCCCTATCCAGAGGTTTTCTTTGTTGGGGAAGAGACAGGAGGAGACCGAAATGCTACACGAAAGTGGTTATGCGACCCCATTGATGGAACCGTCCACTTTATTCGAGGAAATCCGTTTTGTACGACCATGCTTGCTCTGATTGAAGACGGTCAAGTGAATATGAGTTTTATTTATGACTTTGTTGGTGACGTGATGTATCACGCTGTGCGGGGGCAAGGAGCGTATCGAAACGGGGAGCCTATTCATGTGAGCACTCGAGCCCTGAAGGGCTCGTACATGGGGTGGGAAACTCATGTGAGTAAAGAGGAGAACCTAAAGATCCACATGGATCTCTGGTCGAAGAGTGCGTTTTTTAAATCGATCTGTGCAGGAATGGAATTTGCGATGGTTGCGATGGGAAAGTTGGAGGGGCGGATTTGTTTTGATCCTTACGGAAAAGATTATGATTTCGCAGCAGGATCACTCCTTGTCTCGGAGGCGGGTGGAGTTGTCGCGAACATTGGCTCTTCCCGCTACGACTATGCGAATCTCGACTTCATTGCGGCAAACCCAATTGTTTACAAAGAACTTACGGAAGGACCGGAGGCAATTTTTCCTCTCACTTAAAATTTAAGTCCTCATTTTTTTTATGGACATCGAAGTAAATTATCTATCCGTCCTTGTGGCGGCGCTCTCAAGTATGGTGCTTGGCTCGCTTTGGTACGGTCCACTTTTTGGAAAAAAGTGGATGGCTCTGATGGGTTTCACGAAAGAAAAGATGGAGCAAGATAAACCAAACATGGGGAAGCTCTATGCAACACAGGCCGTCGCTTCTCTCGTGATGGCTTATGTGTTGTTTCACTTCACCTTCCCGGCGCAGAATTTAAGTGAAGCGCTCGAGTGGACCGCTTGGATCTGGCTTGGATTCGTTGCAACCATTACGTTGGGGAACGTGTTGTGGGGTGGCAGACCAAAAGAACTCTGGATTTTGGAGAATGCGTACCATCTCTTAAGTCTGCTTGTCATGACCGCGATCATGTATAATTGGAGTTGATTGTTACATAAAAACTCTCGGAGATCATCCCCGAGAGTTTTTATTTAGACCCAGATGCGTGATCCTCCTGTTCGGTGGCTCAGCAGAGCAATTTTTCTTCCCACTTCGTCGAACTCAACCTTTGTCATCATGGCTAGTTCTTCGATTTGTTCTTCTATGTCGTCGAATCGTTGATCCATTCCTTCCATACGGATGTCCATTCCATCAAGTCGTACCTCGATTCTGTCAAACCTTCTATCCATTCCATCAAGTCGTTCATCTATCTGGGAAAACCTGGCGTCTACTTGTTCAAACCGTTTGTCTACTTGTTCAAACCGCTTATCCACTTGAATAAACTGTTCGGCCACTTGGAAAAAACCAGCTTCCATCACTTTGAGAATATGTTCGGACGTCGCGAGGAGTTGTTCATTTGTCACTTCTTTTTGCATATCGTTTGTATTATAGCATGAGGGGAGGGCCCGAAGGATCCAGCTTTTCGGGCCCGTATCGTTTAGGCGTTCATAGGTTAGTTCGTGGATAGCGCTTGTGAGATGGTACCAGCCTGTTCCTCACGGGATTTCTTGAAGGCCCAGCCGGCTCCCGATTTGCTTCCGACTTTGTATTGATGGCGCGCCGTTGTCACGACAAAGTCACGGAAGGTGTTTATTTGAGAGTCATTCAAACCAAATTGCTCAGCCAGTTCATTAATTTTGTCTAAGAGAGCTCGGAACCAATTGTTCTGTTGGTTTTGCATAGAGATTTTTTATTAAGTCCACAACATATTCTCCAAGCAAGATCGATACGACCTCGGAGATGCCGTAGGCATAGGCTCTGCGCTCGACAGCTTCCTTGAGTTTTCGGGCGCTTATGACAACGGGTGTCATATTAGGCGTTTACTGGGGTAAGGCGTCGGCGTGGCATGTAGCGCCACAAGGCAAGACCACCAAGAGCAGCGAGGGTGGAGAACAAGAGAATGAGCCCAGTGTTTGATCCTCCGGCCGTGTTTTCACTCACAATCGCTCCTGCCACAGGAGTCTGTTCCCGCATTTGGATATCGTCTTTGGATCGTGGTCGTAGACGAAATTCACCGTCGTAGGTTGTGAGGATGCCCGTGACTTCAATTGTATCTCCTCGCGTAAATTGGTTTGGATCGATCATGGGGTTGCTCTTGAGATAGATCGTGAGTGTAGTACCCATTTGTTCAATGACGAGTTTGTTTGTGTCGATCGATTGGATCATGCCCGTTGTCGTCAAAAGCATTCCAACGAGTGACTCACGGACGTCTCCAATTGAGACATCCGTTGCTCCACTCTCTAACGATCCGCTGGCAGACAGGATATTCGCGGATCCAGAAAGTTTTACGCGACGCTCTCCACGACTAGTACTCATCTCTCCACTCACTTGAATGACATCTCCAACAAGAAGATGAGGGAAGTCGCTGCTGTAGAGATAGATCTGGATCCCCCCTGTTTCATCCTGGAGATAGAAGATTTGACTCCCAAAGGTTCCGGGAGTTGAAATCACGACACCTTTTATCACGACCTTTTGACCATCGAGTTTTTCTTTCGCTTGGGCAATGGGTATGAATTGAATGAGTTGAGAAGAAGCGGGAGACGTCGGAAAGGACAAAGAGGGGGAATGAGTCGAATTGGAAATCGTGCTGGATGTTGTGGCGGAAGCGGACGTGGTCGCCGATTCAGTCACGGTCGATTCAGTCACGGTTGATTCCACAACCGTTGTTGTTCCCGACCACACCCAGATTCCGTCCACGAGGTCATACGTTGCTCCCTTCGTCGACGTCCCATAAGTTACAAGGTCAACAACCTCACCATCGGGCGCAGTCAATTCAAGTGTGTCGCCACTGTTGTTGAGTGTAAGTTTTGATTCAGGGCGGCCAAGCGTGAGTGTGGTTCCAGCTTCAATCATCACTGATGAATCAAACGTGTATCGATCCGTCGACGCGTCTTCTATGGACCAACCCAGAAGATCAATCGCGTCGACCCCAGTGTTTTCAATCACGAGGTACTCTTCTTCTTCGTCAGAACCCGTGGCGTTTGGGTAGAGGGTGATGAAACGAAGGGTTTTGATGATGACAGCCTCCTCAATAACCTCTTCCACCTGAGATTCCTCGGTTTCATTCTGTACAACCGCAGATTCAGTTTCCTCTTCATCTTCGACAACCTGTTCGATTTGTTCCGTCTCTTCGGTTTCTTCCACATTCGCAACTTCTTCCATTGCTACAGAAATGATGTTTTCCCCTCCCGGGGTAGGAACTTGCGTGACTTCAAACGTCTCTCCATTTCTTGCCAGAGATTCGCCGTCTTTGGGCGCTGGGTATCCTTCACCACCATAGGTGACAGTCTCAACGATCGATCCATTCATGTCTATCAGGGTCACGGTGTCGCCATCATTATTGAGCTTTCCCTTTGGCGACTCGATCACCACATAGCCACTAGGTTCCATCGTGATATCCGAAAGGTCTGTTGTTCCACCGCTCTCATCTTCAATCGACCATCCATCAAGTGTCACACTTGATTCACCCGCGTTATAGAGTTCGATCCACTCGACCCCGTCTCCAGAAGGATCGACGACGAACTCATTGATACGAATGTTGGTTACGGTCGTTTCCGTCGAGAGAGTCGTCTCAGTCTGTTCCTCCAGAGGGATCTCCACAGATTCCTCACCAGCCGTTTCTTCTTCAGGTTCTTCTGGAACGACTCCTTCGTCAGGCATTTCTTCAACCGTCTCTTCGACGACTTCTGGTTCCACGGTGGCAAATGTCATCACGCCTGGTGTCCCAAGATCTTCAACTCCTGTTTTGAATCCGAACGACGTTTCCGCATCAATCCAGGACTCTTCTAATGAACCATCTATTATTCCGTCCACTCGGACCATGCTGGCGTATCGTCCGTCAACAGAATCTCCAGTGCCGCCAGATCTTCCAGCGAAAGGAGCTCCTGATCCTCCTGCAACATCCATGACGGTACCCTGAGCGTCAGTGAGAGTAAGACTGAATCCGTTGTTTGAAAGGGACAAGGTGGTGGTGACGAAGTCGGGCGCGGAATCAAGCGCCGAGTTTGCATGCGTGTATTCATAATTAGCAATCACGTAGGTTGAATAAGGTTCGACAACGGCTCCTTCGGGCAGCGTGAAGATAGCGTCTGAGCTGCCCGCTCCCGCGAGCGTCCAGCCAGAAAGGTCGATGGTCGTGTCGCTTACATTAGTGAGTTCAATCCATTCGTCTGAGCTTGAGATCGAAGACCCGGCCCAGGCGATTTCAGAGAAGACGACTGACGATGCCTGCGCTTGGATGCGGACAGGAAGTGCCGCGACGGTGAGTAACATGACGACCGCCAGCCATCGATAATCAAATAATTTCAACATAGTTTATTCTTTAGTTGTTAAGGAGCTCTGCAGAGCAATGTGCACAAAAAGAAAGACCCCTCACGCACGTCCACCGTTGCTCGAAAGAGAGAAGGTAGAGAGACGTTGAAGAGGGGTCTTCTTTTGTACGTTCATCACAACATGATTTTTTGTCGTGGTCAATCCGACGACTCGTAGATTTTGCACGAGGGTTCTCACCACATACACAAGACATCTCTCAACTCAGCGACTATTTTTGTCCGCCAAAGCAAAACCGTCCCCTGGGGACGGTTTTGTTTTAGTGCAATATCTACGTTTGGATCGTCGAAGACTTCCACGGTCGGATGAGAAATTCCGTAAGCACACCATCGTCGTACACACATCGATATTCAGCAGGAGAGCATGTGGTGAGCATGCGTGGGAGAAAGTAGGGAATATTTTCGGCGATGGCGGTGTTGGAGTGGTCGAGCATCCACGGGATTGGTTTCCATTCGAGTTTGCCTTCGTCTGTTTCTTGAATCCCATTCGTCGCGACCATTGCAGGGAAGTCGGCGACGTAGGCGTACATCCCTCGGTTCTCGTTGCTGGGATCTCGTGCACCCATCCAGCTGACAACCCCCACGAATCGGACATCGAGTGCATGGCTTACGTCCAAACCTGTTTCTTCCAACACTTCCCGACGCAGACTCTCCTCTATCGTCTCGCCTTCTTGTATCTTTCCACCAACTCCATTCCACAAAAATTGATTTGGTGGTCGGTTGCGGTGGAGCATGAGGATTTTTTCACCCGCTTTGCAGAAGCAGATGGTGTAAGGGATGTTGGTGATAGAGGAATACATAAGTGCCTCAGTTTAATCCTTCCCATTCCGCATAGACCGAGTGTTTCCATACCTTTCCGCGCTTCGCGCGTCCCACCTTCTGGCTTCCAAAAAGCCGTTTAGTTTGTTGTTGGTGGGCGAGGAGAGACTCGAACTCTCATGCCTTGCGGCACCAGCTCCTAAGGCTGGCGTGTATACCAATTTCACCACTCGCCCATAATGGAATGCTAGCGACCCATTTGTGCCGCTCGTGCAAAACTCAAAAAGTATTTGTCTAGATCTATGAGTGAACTTTTGTACTCTGAACCCCCAAGAACGGCATCCGCGAGAACCTCTCGAACACGGAGTAACTCACGTAGACGTGATTTCCAACGAGCATCTTGGATCGTCAAGTCAAGAAGTTCAAATGCTCGGGTTATCGCAGACCAAAACCGTTGTTCGTCGCTTCCGGCTTTCCGTGCTCGACTCACTTCAGATCCAACATGTCCGAACTGTTGCGCCAGAGTAAACTGCTGCCAGCGACCAGCGGCGAGAGAAGCGTGCTGAGTCGACATATCAATGAATGACTTTTTTACGGACGATGTCGATAATTTTTTGTCTCGTCCCAGGATCCTCTACGCCCCTTGAACGGTTGCCTTGTCCAGGGCGCAAGTTGATCATCGAATCAAACTCGATAAACCGTTCATCATCTCCAAACGCGTCCGGGTAGAGGTTGATCCCCCAGAGGTCTTGCTGTCGAGATCCTTTCTGGAGAAGCAACTGTTCTGCGTCCACGTGCAATTCACAGCCAACGGCCATCGAACCATTCTCAACATCGATGACGGCTTTTACAAGATCACCGAATCGTTCGCTCGCGAGGACGGCAAGTTCTGCAAGCGTTATGGGTGTTTCCACGATTTGCAACGGCATAGCACCATGATAGTACCGTTCATTTGTTGTCTCGACAAGCACATGGTTTTCCGATACGCTCGAGGCACTACTTGTAGTGAGCAACGTCCAACTATGCGTGTCATCCTTGTTCATGGCCTCAACGCCAGCCCAGAAAAACATTTTCACCCGTGGCTTTCTGCGGCCCTTCGTGATCGCGGGTTTGAGGTGATCGTCCCCGAGCTCCCTTTGTCTGTTCAAGATGAGGAAGGGTTCAATCTCCCGAACATTATTGAGGTCATGAAGGATCAAGTTGGGTATCTCAAGAGCGACGACATCTTGCTTGGTCACTCCCTTGGGGCGCTTGTGATCTTGCAATATCTCGAGGCGGTCGAGATGACCGAAACGCCACGCGCCGTTATTTTGGTTGGGCCGCCATGGAAGGTGTCGCGACCTGAACTGCGCCGTCTGTTCGTGGAGGACCTCGATGCCGAGGTGCTCATGTGGAAGGCACGCGAGTATGTCATCGTTCATTCTAAAGACGATACGATCGTTCCGTTTGAACATGGTGAGAAATTGGCACTCCAACTCAAGGCACGACTTGTCACAACACAAAGCGACGGACACTTCATGGAGGAGAAACATCCTGTGCTTCTAGAGGTCATCGAGGAGATTGCGAAGCGTCCATTTGAGTTTGCTCCGGGTGTGAGTTTAGGCGATGACTATACAGATATTCAGACTCTGCTATGAGCCGACATTACGTGTTGGATTTTGATGGGACGTTGTTTGATACGGATACGTACTACATGTGGATTGTTGGACAGTTTGTTGATAGAGGTGTTGATGCTCAATGCGTACGAGTTGCCGCGGAAGAACTTTTTTTAGAAGGGTACACAGTAGAACGACACGCACGACAGTTGAGACTGGCGGAACACGTTGTTCAAAATATCGTTGAACAGAACCGTCTCTACATTCAACAGCAGCATCCACCGCTTGTTTTTTCAGATGTGACAGCGTTTTTTCTGAGGTTTAAGGAGGCGGAAAAAAGTATTCTCACATTTGGTGATAACGTCTTCCAACGTGAACGGGTTCTCGCATCGGGACTCAACACGTATATCAGTGAGGTCAGAGTTGCATCGCCAGAGGAATCAAAAGCGTCACACCTGATTACGTTGGTAGAGTCATCGTTTTTCCCTATCGTGTTTATCGAAGACGACCCACACCAATTGGTCGCTGTCCATGAGGCCAACCTGCCAGTCGAGCTTATTCGAATGAGACGAGAAGGACAAGCCAAAGCAAAACACGACCATCCGCTCGATCACCAAGCCTGGCGCGTGATCCGGTCGTTCGATGAGCTTCAATAGTGATAGGTTTTTCCCGTAAGGATTGTTCCAGCGCGGTAGAGTTGTTCCAGAAGAATGACGTAGGCCATCTCGTGGGGGAAGGTCATGGGGGATAAGGAGAGGACATGGTCGGCGTGTGTGAGAAGCGCACGATCGAATCCAAACGGTCCGGCAATTACGAAGGTGAGTTCTCGCTGTCCTCGCTCGCTCCAGCTTGTCAGAGTCTTTGCGAAGGCCATGGAATCCATGGTTTTTCCGTCTTCTGCGAGCATAATCACGACACCCTGTTCCTCGAGGATCTCTGCCGTGAGTTCATTCACGAGCACCTCTTTTATTTTCGCGTACGGTCCCAATCTTTTCCTCAGTTCATCCACAAGGTCTTTTAAAGGTCCTCGTTTCATCTTTCCTACTGTAATTATCTTGATTTTTTGCATATCTCGACCCCTTGACACCTTCCATGGCTTCGACTAAACTGCCGGTGCATTTGAATTAAGGTTCGTGCTCGCTTGTCCCTAGAATACTCGATGAAAGAGAGGGATAGAAGCGGCAAGAGCTTACGGAGTTATTCCTATGATGAATGTAGCTAAAGCGTCACGATGATAGAGGTATCTTATCGTACAACTTTGGTTGCGATAAGACCGCCTCGGCGGTTTTTTTGTCACCTTGGATCCAGAGCAGAGTCGACGAGACTGAACTCTGGTTCGAAGGAAAGAGGTAACGGATACCAGAATAGAACTTTCACAACTGAATAAAGGGTAGTGATAAATCATGACTACGAAACGTAGATCGTGAATAGAGAATCAATCAATCGCCCATTTCGAGAAAGTCGAATATGGAAGCGGTTGTAGAGCATCATTAAGAGCATACGGAGGATGGCTCGACAGAACGTGCCGAAGAAGGACGTAGCAGCCTGCGATAAGCTTCGGGGAGGTGGCAAGCAACCTTTGATCCGGAGATATCCGAATGGGGAAACCCCATGCGAGGAATGTCGCATGAACCCACACTGAATACATAGGTGTGAGGTCGGGAACCTGGGGAAGTGAAACATCTCAGTACCCAGAGGAAAAGAAAAAGTATTGATCACTTTACGTTTTCATCCATGGTCACGTCGGATGGAAACGAAAAGTGATTCCATTCCCTTAGTAGCGGCGAGCGAACGGGGAACAGTCCAAACCGCTCTCATGAAGTCATGGCAAGCATGATAGGTACTTGTACCAATTGTGCAAGCGGTGGCGAAAGATGGAAGTCGTTGTGAGAGATAGGTGTTGTAAGGCTCCATGTCCGTTTCCTTCCAGGAACGGGTGGTGACATGAATATATAGGAGAATCTGCTGGAACGCAGAACCAAAGAAGGTGAAAGTCCTGTACACGAAATATCTTTCATTCATCATAGTGGAGAACCTTGAGTACTACGGGACTCGTGAAATCCTGTAGGAACCAGCCGAGACTATTTGGCAAGACTAAATACATGTTCTGATCGATAGTGAACAAGTACCGTGAGGGAAAGCTGAAAAGCACCCCGGAAGGGGAATGAAATAGTATCTGAAACCGTATGCTTACAAGGAGTCGGAGCCCGCAAGGGTGACGGCATTCCTATTGAAGAATGAGCCAACGAGTGTGCTGTGCGTCGCTTGCTTAAGTCCTCCGGGACGAAGGCGTAGTGAAAGCGAGCGTTAACCCGCGTGATCT
>JACQSF010000025.1 GCA_016206085.1 Candidatus Uhrbacteria bacterium | reverse complement strand
TGGCTGCACAGGCGGGTGCCCACGCCGTCAAGTTCCAGACCTTCAAAGCCGAAAGGATCGTGACGCCCGGCGCGCCCAAGGCCGAATATCAACTCCAGACCACTGATGCCGCCGAGTCCCAGTACGAGATGCTGCGGCGTCTGGAGCTCTCGCCTGAGGCCCATCATGAGATCACGGCCTACTGCGAGAGGAAAGGGATCCTCTTCTTGTCCACACCTTTTGATGAGGAAAGCGCAGATTTTCTTGAGGCCCTGGGTATGCCAGCCTTTAAAATCCCTTCCGGTGAAATCACAAATCTACCTTTTTTAGAGCACGTGGCCCGTAAAGGCAAGCCAATGATTATGTCTACCGGCATGTCTAGCTTAGGGGAGGTAGAAGTGGCAGTCAATACTGTCCATAAAGCGGGCAATCGAGATTTGGTTCTGCTCCACTGTGTTAGCGCTTATCCCGCCGATCCAAAAGACGCCAACATACGGGCCATGCAAACCATGGCAACGGCATTTGGCTTGCTTACAGGCTACTCCGACCATACACCGGGGATTGAAGTTGCTCTGGCGGCGGTGGCGTTGGGTGCCTGCGTCATCGAGAAGCACTTTACTTTGGATCGCGATCTGCCCGGCCCCGATCACCGCGCCGCGCTGGAGCCGGACGAGATGACGGCGTTAGTGCGGGGTATACGTACTGTCGAAGCCGCGTTGGGACACGGGCGCAAGGAACCGGCTCCCTGTGAAGCCAACACAGCGGCTGTAGCACGTAAGAGCATAGTGGCTGCCCGAGACATTCCGGCCGGTACCGCGTTGACAGAGAACCTGATGACCATTAAGCGACCTGGCACAGGTTTGCCGCCGTCCATATTGAGTCATCTGGTTGGTCGAGTAGTAACGAGGAATATACCAGCGGGTACCATCCTCACACTGGAGATGCTGCGATGACCTCGGCACCTCGGACTATTGGCGTTGTGACGGTTGGCCGCTCCGACTATAGCATCTACATTCCGATCCTGCACAAAATCCAGGAGGATCTAGACCTACAGCTTCATCTTATCGTCTCTGGCATGCATCTATCTGCGGAGTTTGGTCTGACAGTTGAGGCTATCGAAGCGGATGGGTTCCAGATCGGCGACAGGGTGGAGATGCTGCTCTCATCCGATACACCGGAAGGCATCGCCAAGTCTATGGGCTTGGCAATGATTGGGTTTGCCCAAGCTTATGCCCGCTCCCGACCGGACATCCTAGTCGTGTTGGGTGATCGCTTCGAGATGCACGCTGTCGCTCTTGCTGCATTGCCTTTCAAGATCCCGGTCGCTCATATTCACGGCGGTGAGATCACACGGGGAGCCATAGACGACGCATTGCGACATTCTATAACTAAACTGAGTCATTTGCATTTTGTTTCGACAGAGGAAGCCGCTAGGCGAGTCCGGCAGATGGGTGAGGAGCCCTGGCGGATAGTTATTTCCGGTGCTCCTGCTCTAGATAATATAGGTTCGATTAAACTATTAACCCGTGAAGAGTTGGCCGAATACATAGGCGTTCCCCTGGATAAGCCAACTTTACTTGTGACCTTCCATTCTGTGACACTGGAATATGAGCAGACTTATTGGCAATTTGGTGAGTTGTTGGCAGCTCTGGATGCGTGTGGGATGCGGGTCGTGTTTACGATGCCTAACGCTGACACCAATGGCAGGGTAATCACCCGTATGATTCAAGAGTTCGCCAAACACAATCCGTCTGCGAAGCTGGTGGCTAACTTAGGGACACAAGCCTACTTTAGCTTGATGGCCTGTGCCGTTGCTATGGTAGGTAACTCGTCTAGCGGAGTTTTGGAAGCACCGTCGTTTAAGCTTCCCGTCGTGAACATCGGTACCCGACAACAAGGACGTACCAAGCCAAAAAACGTGATTGATGTCGGTTATGAACGGGACGGGATCGTCAACGGAATCAGAAGGGCCATTAGCTCTCAATTTCGTCTCAGTCTGCACGACCTTGTCAATCCCTATGGAAACGGACACGCCTCCGAGGTCATTATTAAATATCTGAAACAGGTCGTCCTGGATGATCGTTTGCTGGTCAAGAATTTTGTCGATGAACCGATGCCTTCAACCGAGGAGCGTGCATTCGGGCATAATTGATGGGTGCAGACGAAAAAGTCCCCTGTGTCATTCTTGGCGGCGGCGGGCATGCCCGTGTATTAATTGACAGCCTGCATTTCAGTGGGGCGGCGATTCTTCGAGGCATTCTCGACTCCAACCAATCTCTTTGGGGTAAAGACCTAATGGGTGTCCCAATACTGGGTGGAGATGACCTCCTTCCTAAGCTGGCCAAAGAGGGGGTTACCAGATTCGTCGTGGGTGTAGGAGGAGTTGGCGACAGCCGGATTCGGCGTGAGCTTTTTGAACTGGGAATGGCGCAAAGCCTGACCCCTCTGACAGCAGTCTGCCATCCGTCAGCTGTCTGTTCTCCGTGGGCACGCCTGGGTGCAGGCTCGGTTGTTTTTCCCGCGGCAGTGGTGAATGCTGGAGCTATACTCGGGATGAATGTGATCGTGAACACGGGCGCGATTGTGGAACATGATTGTATTATAGGTGACCACGTTCATATTGCTACTGGTGCTCGGCTGAGTGGAGGGGTGCGTGTAGGAAATGGAGCCCATGTGGGTGCTGGTGCCACGGTACGGCAAGGCATCATTATCGGAGATGGTGCTATTGTAGGTGTGGGTAGCGTGGTGATAGCGGATGTCCCGCCGCATATGGTTGTGGTTGGAGTCCCAGCGCGACCGATTTTATCGAGTGAATAAGCTTCATTTTGATAGTAGGTTTGGTTTTCGATTCCTTTTACCCCGGTTGGCACGTGTACGTGGATGGGAGGGAAGAGCAGGCGTTGAGGGCCAACTTCTTCTTCCGCGGGTTCTTCCTGGAGCCCGGGAAACACGTGGTGGAGTTTCGCTATCGACGTGCTGCTTCATGCCGGCCTAGCGTTCTTCTCTATTACCGCACTGGGACTTGGCTTGAGGTAAATCCTTCTCGCGCCGTGGTGTAGGAAGGAAAGGTCGCGTCGATGTGTGGGATCTACGGCCAAGTCTCTTTGAGAGATAAAGTTAATCCGCAAGTTTTGCAGACAATGGGGCAAGCCCTCAAGCATAGGGGTCCTGATGACGAAGGTGAAATGATCCTTCACCAGGGGGGGGGTTCAGTCGGCTTAGGGCACAAAAGGCTCACTATTATTGATCTCTCCGCGGCTGGTAGGCAACCAATGCCCAATGAGGACGAGACGATCTGGCTCACTTTCAACGGCGAGATATACAACTACAGGGAACTAAAAAAAGAGCTTGAGGATAAAGGGCATCGATTTCAGTCTAGGACAGACGCTGAAGTCATCGTTCATCTGTACGAAGAGATGGGGACAGGGTGCCTCGAGAAGCTGAAAGGCATGTTCGCCTTTGGCCTGTGGGATAGCGATCAGAAAGCCCTCTTTTTGGCCAGGGATCGCCTTGGGAAAAAGCCGCTCCATTACGCTTTCGTCGATGGCGGCATCGTCTTTGCGTCCGAGATCAAGGCCTTAATCAAACATCCCCAACTGAGCAAAGAACTCGACCTCATGTCTTTGAACAAGTATTTGACCTTCGAGTACATCCCTGCTCCGGCAAGCATCTTCCAGAAGGTAAAAAAACTGGAGCCCGGTCACTATCTCCTCTACCGAGACGGGCAAGCTCAATCCGGTAAATACTGGGATATCCCTCTTGTAGACAACCCAATCGGCTTCAAGACCGAGGCTGAATACTTGGAACAACTCAGGGAAATCTTGGACCGTGCCGTCCGACGGAGGCTCGTCGCAGATGTCCCTGTCGGTGTGTTTCTGAGCGGCGGCATTGATTCCGGTATGGTTGCAGCCGTGGCAACCAGAGCGAATCAGGACTTGGAATGCTTTTCTATAGGGTTCGACGATCCCTCCTTTGACGAGCGCAAGTATGCGACGCGGGTTGCCAACGCTCTAAACGTGAAGCATCGCTTGAAGATGTTCAGCTCACAGGAGATGCTGGAGAGCCTTCACGTGTTGCCGGATATCATGGATGAGCCGTTAGCTGACGCGTCTATCCTGCCGACGTATCTCCTGTCTAAGTTCACGGCGGAAAGTGTCAAAGTTGCCTTAAGCGGGGACGGAGGAGATGAGCTGTTCGCAGGCTATCCGACGTATCAGGCCCATCGATTGGTGACCTACTACGATTTTTTGCCCGGGAGTGTTAAAGCGGTTTTAAGAGGCGTCGCCTCTTGTCTCCCAGTCTCTCATGACAACATCAGCACTGATTTTAAGATCAAGCAATTCCTAAAGGGCGCGGGAGTGTCATCGGAGATCAGATTTTTCATATGGATGGGGGCCTTTATTGATAGCGAGAAAAAGGAGTTGCTCAGCGATGACCTAAACGCGGAGCTTCGAAAACACAACACGTACGAAGATATCTTTGCTTACATTAACGACAGCAAGCTGACCAAAGACCTGGAGAGAATACTCTATCTTTCTATGAAATTATACCTCCAAGACGGCGTCCTGGTGAAAGTCGACCGCGCAAGCATGGCTAATTCTTTGGAGGTGCGCTGTCCACTCCTCGACCATGAGTTTGTTGAGTTTGTGTGTGGTCTGCCTATGCTGTACAAGCTGAATGGTCTAAAGACAAAATATCTCCTCAAGAAGGCAACCCAGGGCATCCTTCCGCGTTCGGTTGTTTACAGGCAGAAGAAAGGGTTTGGGATTCCCATCTCCCGGTGGTTGATGAAAGAACTCAGGGAACTGACGTTGGAGTACCTGAGCGAGAGAAGGATTAGAAGGCAGGGATTCTTTGACTGGGGATATGTCAAGAGATTGATGGAAGATCACATGGCAAAAAAGAGGGATAATAGGAAATTGCTGTGGACACTTCTCGTATTTCAGATTTGGCATGAGAGGTTTGTCGAGAATCGCCTATGAGAAGATTTTCTAAGGCCTGTTCGTTTCTCATAGCATTTCTTCCGTAAGTAGGGCTGCGGTCAGGATTCAACCTCATCTTACCGTGAATTTTTCTCTTTTCCAGATATTCACCTAGCTGCAAACTATATAACTCACCATGAAGCCGCGCGTCCTCCTTGTGAACCCTCCGGGCAAAGAAATCTATTTCCGGGACATCTTTCACTCCTTCTCTTCTAAGGGCTGTTACCTGTGGCAACCGACTGACTTAGTTTTTTTGTCCGGCCGGCTCAGGAACGATTTCGACCTTGAAATCATCGATGCCATTGCCGAACGGGCGGAGCCGGGGGTTGTTTATTCCCGTCTTCACGGCAAGTCCTATCATGCCATTATTGGCCTGGCCGGATCTGTTTCTTTCCATTCGGACATTGCTTTCTTTGAGAAACTCACCGAGATCACGGGCTCTCGTCTGATTTTGATGGGAGATTTGATCCGCTATCAATTCCGCCAGGTATTGACGCGTTATCCCTTTGTGCACGCCTGCATCGATGACTTCTCGAGCGAAGACATTGCGGCATATCTCAAAGACGAAAACAGTGTGGAGAAACCCCGAGCAATGGCAATCCGAAGAAACGGCGGCTTCACCCAAACGATTCCGCTCGCCACCACCAAGTGCATCAACATCCCGGTGCCCCGTCATGAGCTTTTTCCGCTCCACGCTTACCGCCTTCCGAACAACCGAACGCGCCCTATGGCGACAATCTTGGGCAGCGTCGGCTGTCCCTTCCCGTGCGGCTATTGTTCCCAGTCCACACGTAACTACAAATACCGCGAGGCGGAAAATATTCTGGAGGAAATTGAATATCTCCAAACCCTGGGAGTCCGAGAGATTTTATTCCGTGACCAGCTCGTGGAAGCCGTGCCCAAAAACTTTGTGGCGCTCTTGGAGGGGATCGTCAGAAAAAAGTGGCGGCTTGGATGGACCTGCAACTCTCGGGTCGACACGCTTAAGCGGGAATGGCTCCCTTTGATGAGGGCGGCCGGCTGCCACACGATCATTTTCGGGGTGGAGAATCCCTCCCAGCGGATTCTCGACGAGTGGAACACGAAGAAGTGTAACGATGAGACCAAAGCGCTTTTCGAGGAGGTGCGCAAAAACGGAATCGACCCCTGTGGCTATTTTATTTTGGGCTTGCCCGGCGAAACCAAAGAGGATGTCTTGCGCACGATTGATTACGCGGTTTATCTCAATCCGGCCCTGACCTCGTTTTCCCTCCCGTCGCCGGACTTTGGAACGAAGCTGAGGGAGATGGCGATTCAGAAGGGCATCCTTACAGATCATCTCGATAATAGCGACCGCAGCGTGGATGCGACCCTCCTCAATGACAAGATCGCGCCCGGAGAGCTTCAGAAACTTCGCTCCCTGGCCTATCGCCGGTTTTATTTCCGGCCACGTTATTTTCTTTCGAGCCTTCGTTCCGTCCGATCCTGGACCCAGTTCCGTTACCACGCCTCCGAATTCTTGCACATGGCCAAGGGGTTGTTCCTGGCCTACTAATTCTCCCGGCCGGCAGGAGTTTAAGCTCATGAATGTTCTGATTACCGGAGGCACTGGATTTTTGGGGCGATACCTGATTCGGAGCGCTCAAAAATTGGGTTGCCATGTCTCGGTGCTTTTGCGAAGCCCTTGTGATTTGTCCGGCGTCCGTGTTTATCGCGCGGATCTGGTATCTCCCCATTCAGAAGTCAAGGAAGCCTTCAGGAACCAGGACCTGATCCTTCATGCCGCGGTAGATTACCGCTCTTCCGAACGAACGGTGGCGATGACTGAGAGCGTACTGAAATTTGCTTCCTCTAGCGGGAATCCTAAAATAGTTTTGGTCAGTTCACAAAATGCCAGCTTCAAGAATCCCCGAGGGTATTCTTTGTCCAAGAGGCAATGTGAAGAATTACTGAAGGCTAGTTATTCCCGTTGGTGCATTGTGCGTCCGACGTTGATTTACGACGACGACGGCGGCTTTATCATTAGCGGCTTGGTTCGAGCCGCCCGAACATTTCATTTGGTTCCGATCCCGGGGGCGGGAACTGCGTCGATTCAACCGGTTCACGCAGAGGATGTGGCTGAAGTCGTCGCAAGATCCGCCAGGATTCCTGACGGAACGACACTGACTGTCGCAGGTGGGGAGGCGGTTACCTTAAGGGAACTGGCTGAACACATCCAAAAACATTTTCCCAGCACCTTCATCTTTTCAGTCCCGACGGGGCTTCTAAGGCTCGCAGGGACGCTGAGTCCTGTGCTCCACGATAAGGTGAGAGAGCTTGAGCAACTGAAAACTCTTACTCCTGAGGAAGAAAGAGAGCTTTCATCGGTTTTGCCGGGCCCGCGCCGCGGTATTCTCGAAGACCTCCCGAAACTTATAGGATTAGCGACCTAGACTACCTAACAAGAGTTGTCGCCGCCGCATCCGTTTGCTAAAGGTGCTCGGTAAGCTCGAACGGTTTGTCATGGATTATATGAAGACCCGTCGGCCATTGTTTCGATGCGGGGGTTTCGGGAGAGTGCGCATCAGCCTATATGGTTCAGCTAGCCAAAGCAGCTATGCGACATGCATGGAGTGGGGGTTCGCCCAAAAGCGCTAATTTGATTGGCGATGTATTCGAGCATGACGGAGCATAACGGACGAATTCTTTGGTACCCCAAGGGCAAACATTTTTTGCTCGGTCGACTCATTACCGACGAGTAACTTCCTGACCTGTTTGTGCCGTTCTGAGCCGCTATTGAACGCGTCCGCATTTACGACCCTAAGGAGGAAATGTGTATTCTGACCTTGCCAAGTTGTGTATTGAGCAGGACAGATCCATCTTCGATGCTGTGATTCTGATGGAGACCACCAAACTTGGTATCGTGCTGGTTGTGGATGAGAGTCGGAAGCTGGTGGGTACCATCACCGACGGGGACGTGCGCCGCGCCATGCTGGCCAATATGGATTTCAAACAGTCGGTGAATGCGTTGCTCGCCTGCAAGGCGGGCTCCCGCTACGCCCGGCCCATAGCCGCACCGGTTGGCGCGGATCGGAGCACCTACCTGAGTCTTTTACAGGAGCACAGTATTCTTCACCTGCCACTTCTCGAAGAAGATGGTCGTGTAGCGGGCCTCGTTAGAATAGATGATTTTGTGCCTGACCGTATGTTGCCGTTGCAAGCGGTGGTGATGGCAGGCGGTGCAGGTAGTCGTATGCGACCGCTCACCGATGATTTACCCAAGCCGATGCTGCCATTGGGAGACCGGCCGCTCATGGAGATTATCGTTCGGCAATTGCGCGATGCCGGCATCAGGCACGTCCATGTGACGACCCACCACAAGTCCGAGAAGATTATGGAGCACTTCGGAGATGGAAGCGACTTTGGTGTCGAGCTGGCTTATGTGGCGGAGGAGCGCCCGATGGGTACAGCTGGCGCCCTAGGAGTGATGACATTGCCCCAAGAAACGGTTCTAGTAATCAACGGCGATATCCTGACTCAAGTGGATTTCCGAGCGATGCTTGCTTTTCACCGGGAGCAGCGGGCAGACCTCACCATGGCGGTGCGCAAGTACGACATGCAGGTTCCCTTCGGTGTTGTCGAGTGTCAGGGTACTTCAGTGGTACGCCTTACCGAGAAGCCGTTGTTTAATTTCTTCGTCAATGCAGGTATCTACCTCCTGGAACCGGTGGCATATCGCTATATCCCTAATGGGGAACGTTTCGATATGACTGATCTTATTCAACTTCTCATCGATGAAGGACGATCCGTTGCCAGCTTTCCGATCCGGGAATATTGGCTGGACATCGGTGGGCACCCGGAATATGAGCGGGCTGAGCGGGACATCCGGGGTGGAAAGGTACGGGTATGAAGATACTGGTCACAGGAGGGGCAGGGTATATGGGTTCAGTCCTGACACGGCTCCTTTTAACCAGCGGGCAGGAGGTTCGGGTGCTCGATTCACTCCTGTATGGAGGCCGCTCCCTTCTGGGCCTTTACCATGAAGAAGGATTCCACTTTGTTCGAGGGGATATCCGGTCTGCGTCGGTGGCTGAGCAGGCCCTGGATGGGGTAGCGGTCGTTGTCCACTTAGCTGCGGTTGTGGGAGATCCGGCGTGTGCCCGTCAACCAAAACTTGCCCAAGAAATCAACCAGGATGCCTCCTTGCAGCTATTTGACCTTTGCCAGAGGGAAGGCGTTCAGCGGTTTGTTTATGCATCAACGTGCAGTAACTACGGTAGAATGACCGATACTACAGACTATTTGAATGAGGATTCCGTGTTGCGACCCGTCTCACTCTACGCGGAGACGAAGGTTGCCGTGGAGAGGGCGCTGCTGAAATCTTCCACGTCCAGTGGACCAACTGTCAGCGTGTTGCGCTTCGCCACCTTGTTCGGCCTCTCCCCACGGATGCGCTTTGACTTGACAGTCAACGAATTTACGATGGAGCTTATAACAAAACGCAAGGTGACGGTTTATGGCAAGCAATTTTGGCGGCCATACATCCACGTCTTGGATGCTGCTCGAGCTATTGCTCTTGTCCTGAATAGTCCAGCCGGGAAGGTCGATGGCCAAGCTTTCAATGTTGGGGAGACAACCCAGAACTATCAAAAGGCACAACTGGTGGACCTCATCCGAGCACAGATCGGACATCAAAACCAGGTTGATTATGTCCAAAAGACGGAAGACCCTCGGGATTACCGTGTATCGTTCGAGAAAATCAAACAGGAACTTGGGTTTCGCATTACGCGCACGGTGGATACCGGTGTTCGGGAAATTGCAGACGCGATCTCTCAGGGTCTGATCACCGATCTCGATAACCCAACCTACCGAAATTGAGTTTTAAGGGCGCATAATCCTCGAGATGTCAGTGGCAGGGAAAGCCATCCCGTTGTCGGTTCCTGAGTTTGGCGGCAACGAGTGGAAATATGTCAAGGAATGCCTCGATACGGGCTGGGTGTCATCTGTTGGGCCGCTTGTGGATCGGTTCGAGCGTGAACTGGCAGCGTACGTCGGGGCTGCGTACTCGGTCGCAGTAGTGAACGGCACTGCGGCATTACACATCGCCCTCCTGGTGGCGGGAGTGGAGCCTGAGGATGAGGTTCTTGTTTCGACCCTTAGCTTTATAGCGCCGGCGAATGCAATTCGGTATGTCGGTGCCTGGCCGGTCTTCATGGATGCTGAAGCCCATTACTGGCAGATGGATCCTGAAAAGGCGATAGATTTTCTGGAGAAGGAATGCTGCTGGAGAAAGGGAAGGCTCGAGGATAAGGTTACAAAACGGAGAGTTAGGGCAATCGTTCCCGTACATATCCTTGGCCATCCGTGTGACATGAGTCCCATAGTGAGAGCGGCTCGGAAGTACAACCTCGTGGTTATTGAGGACGCCAGCGAAAGCCTGGGAGCGAAGTACAAAGGGAAAAATGTCGGTCGTCTAGGGGACATCGCTTGTTTTAGCTTTAATGGCAACAAAATCATCACTAGTGGCGGTGGTGGGATGATTGTGACAGACAACGAAGGTTGGGCTCGTAAGGCTAGGTACTTAACTACGCAGGCTAAGGATGACCCAGTTGAGTTTATCCACAATGAAATTGGATACAACTATCGGCTCACGAATATTCAGGCGGCATTGGGCGTGGCTCAGTTGGAACGGCTTGACGAGTTTATAGAAAAGAAGCGGGTCATTGCCCAAGTGTACCGGGCGGCCTTATCCGACCTGAGCGGGATCGCTCCGATGCCCAGCGCGCCCGACGTGGAGCCGATCTACTGGCTTTATACGGTGTTACTGAGCGAAAGGACTACCCTAGAGAGACGAAAAGGTGTTTTAAGAGATCTGATTGAGAAAGGCATTGACGCGCGGCCTTTGTGGCACACGATCCATGACCTCCCCCCGTATAGAAACTCTCGGGCATTCAGGATCGAGAATTCGCCGCGTCTGTACGAGGGCGCGATAAGTCTACCGTCTAGCGTAGGCATAACTGAGGAGCAGGTCCGGCAATGCGCCTTAGCGCTTCAAGAGTGTGCAGCCAAGCGATTTTCAACCCAGTGAGCTTAGAAACGACACGACCGATCTTTGTGGATAAACTGACTGTTGGCTCCTGGCGTGTCCTGCTCGGGTTCCTAGTAACCTCGTGGCTCCGTGACAAGAGCGACGACATTAAGCTCTACTATTTTGATGCTTCTCCTGGAGGGGAATTTCTCTTGGAGCTTGCGAGATGGACTGGATTCAAGAGTATTAAACCAGTAGATTTCTCGTGGGTCGATGTGCGAAGGCCGGATGGATCATGTGCAGGCGCTTGTGTTGTGGCATCGGAATCTGCTCAGGTTTGCGATGCGGTATGGGCGGCGGTGTTCGAGGGGAATCCGGTAATCAGCAGGTATCAAAGACGCTTTGATCCGAACCGAATTGTAGTGTTTTTAGAAAAGTGCCTTGTGCAGGAATTGGCGGCTGACTTACTTCTTATTAACGTAGTCTCTTGGTACGGTACCGCTACGGGCAACGAAGAAGTGTCCCCGGTCTTTCTTATGGCTCGTACCCAGTGGTTCCGGCAGCTCGAAAAATATGCGATAGACCGGGGAGTTTGTTTACAGTCCTACGGTTGGCGATGGTCTCTGCCGAGCATAGGCTTCCGTACTCTGCGGAGAGCCGGTGTGGTTTTTGCAGCACAGTTGTTCAAGAGGTGGAAACACGTCAAGACGCTGGTAAAAAAACCCCCTGCGACTGCTCCAAATAGTCGGCCTGCCGGTCACGGCTTAATTGCCTTGCCCTTTGAAGGGAGGGGGTTGTCCCTTGACCTCAGTAAGAGAACAGACTTATTCTGGATTCCTTTTGTTAAATCTGCTCCTGAAGACGTTGTTGTTTATTTTTCATCTCGGGATAATGCGGTTAACCAAGAGGAACTAGCCGTATTGGGAGACGCTTCGATACGTGTAGTAAGTAAGGAGGGCGTTGGGAGAGGCGAAGGCATATTCGGTGTTGTGGCGGAAGCATTGAAGTTGATGCCTTTGCTCATTCGTAGCGTGCTGTTGAGGCCGCGTAATTTTGAGGTCGATCTCTGGATCGCGTTTCAAATGCTCAGCTTCGTTCGGAACTATAACCATTGGAGTCGGTTCTTTCACGACTTTAATGTCAAAGTGAATGTCGACTCTACGGGTTGCGAAAAAGAACGATTGCCGGCGGACCAAGCCATTGTAGACCTAGGGGGAGTTTGTGTGAGCTATCAGTTCTGGGCCGAATGGTATCCTGCAATTGTCAGAGCAAAGGCAGTGGACGTGCATTTCGCTTTTTCACCGTTGTCTGCGGAGGGGGAACGTCGATCGGGCTCTGACATTGGCCAGTTCGTAGCCGTAGGGTACATCCGGGATCACGCTTTTTCCCGTGTTCGAGTCAGATCGGATCAACTTCGAAGGCACCTGGAGAACAAAGGAGCCCGTTTTATCGTCTGTTTCTTTGACGAGAGTTTTACCGAAGACAAGCGATACGGCCTGTCTCTCGAATCTCAGGCTGCACATTATGAGTTTCTATTGGCTCGCCTGCTAGAAGACCGGGAGCTGGGCCTAGTATTTAAACCAAAAAGGCCCGCAACTCTTCACTGGCTGCTAGAACCGTGTAGCAGTCTTTTGAGCGTGGCACTTGCCACAGGCCGGTGCTTCATTTTTAAAGATGGTGTGAGGGCGACCGTCAACCTCCCCTGTGAGGCGAGCCAGGCTTCGGACTTCGCAATCGGCCTACTGTGGGGAACCTCAGTCTCAATCGAGAGTGCGTTGGCTGGGACGCGGACGGTCCTGCTGGATCGAGAAGGCCTGCCTTTCCATCCAATGTATGAACTTGGCAAGGGCCGTGTTGTTTTTCAAGACTGGGATAGCCTTTGGGATGCCCTGAATGCCTATCGCAGGGATCCTGCGACTGTGCCTGACTTGGGAGACTGGTCGCCACTGTTAACCCGCTTGGATCCATTTCGAGATGGTAGGGCCGCTGAGAGAATTGGAATGTACGTGAGTTGGTTAGCAAAGGGACTGGAGCTTGGGCTTTCACGTGAGGAAACTATGGAGCTTGCCCGCCAACGCTATGTCGCAATCTGGGGGCGGGATAAGGTTGTTCAATTGCGGCGGTAATGCTGGAATGGGATTCTTCATGCCGTTTACCATGCGTCGAGTCATAAACACCCTGCTTAGCCAGCTTTGACCTCCCTCAAAACCTTCGGAGTGGCCAGCCTTTCCGACGGGATAGGCCAGCAAACAATCATTTGAGTTTGATAATCCTATTAAAGGTATTGAATGTATTCATATCTCTGGCACTATTTGCATTTCTAACCAAGCGAAATTATGGGTCCTTGGCTAACAAACCCGTTTACCTACTATTTGTGCTTTGGATAGGTCTTTGGTCAGCCGAATACTGGATTCTCGGCCCCGCCTCTCACATACATTATTACGATGAAG
>JACQSF010000006.1 GCA_016206085.1 Candidatus Uhrbacteria bacterium | reverse complement strand
GGAAATAGACCGCCTCTGCGACTTCCGATAACGTAGGCAAACGACCCAACGCTGTCTGGGCAGCCACGAATGACGATAGATATTCCTTCACGGCCTGTCCTTGAGCTGGTGATTCCGATTCTGCGAGCGCAGAAAGAATCTGGCCGGTCTCAACGTAGACCGGACAGACAGCATTCACCCTTATCCCTCGCGGCCCGAGTTCTTTCGCAAGCGATTGAGTGATCCCGTTTACTGCGAACTTGGCCGCGCAGTAGCCGCTGTTATTGGCGCTCCCGCGCTTGCCCGCTAGGCTGGAGACGTTCACAATAGAACTTCCCTTTTCCATGAAGGAGGCAGCAGCCGCGCTTCCCCACAACGTCCCAAGCAGGCTGGTCTCGATGATTTCTTTGACAAAGTCTTCGTCAATGTCATGCACTGCCCGCCATCTCGAAACACCTGCGCAATTCACAAAAACATCCAGGGAGCCAAAGCGATCCGAAACCGCCGCTGCGAACTTGCGTACTTCCTTTCGTTCACGAACATCGACTCTAAAGTGCATGATTTCCGCAGGTAGGGACTCATGTCTAGGCGAACGTGAGCAGACGGCGACCGCATGGTTTCGGCTATGGAAAAGCTCGGCAATCGCCCAACCGATTCCCCGCGTGCCTCCCGTAATGGCCACCACTTTTTTCCCCTGGCCTCTCATATCGTCATAGCGGTGAAGCCACCGTCAACGGTCACTATCGATCCAGTCACAAAGCTAGCCGCATCAGATGCCAGCCATAATACCGCACCTACGAGTTCCTCTGGTCCGCCAAAGCGGCCCATCGGCGTATGCCCTAGGATTTTCGCCTTACGTTCTTCATCAATGAAGTGCTTCATGCTCCACTCTGTGGGAAAGAACCCGGGACGCAACGCATTGACACGAACATTGTATGGAGCCCATTCACGGGCAAGATTTTGGGTCATATTGGCCACACTGGCCTTGGTCACTGAATAGACAAAAGCCTTAGAGAGCGGAGGGCCCATGGAAACCGACGCGAAGTTGATGATACTGCCCGAACGTTGACTTAACATAACTTCACCAAAGACCTGACAAGCATATAAGGTACCCGCCAGGTTAACCCCAATAATGCGATGAATCTCCTCGGCAGAGATCCCAAAGAAGGGCGTTGGAGCGTTCGTACCTGCCCCATTCAGCAACACATCGACCCGACCGTGTCGCTTCAAGATCTCATCTCTGCAAAACAGGAGGTCTTTCTTGGAGGTAACATCACACCGCAGGTAGCCTTCCCATTGGGGAGGTTCGGCAATGTCGAGCACGACTACTGTCATCCCCGATTCAGACATCGCCTGTGCCAGAGTCGAGCAAAGATATCCTGCGCCGCCGATCACCGCAGCTATCTTGCCACGCAAGTTGAAGCGTTCATCGATTGTCATCATGACACAGGTGCCAGACGAGCCAGGCGATGCATATGAATACCGTCAAAAGAGTTGACAAATGGCACACGCATACCCAGCGCACGCGGGCCATTCGGCAGGGTATAGTCACCCAAAAAATGCGTGTAGTAAGGACACGGACCATTGATGAACACCTCGTCGTCTTCCTGCCAAGGGTAACCAGCAAAGCTTGCAATTTCCCCACCGGGTAGTTCTTTCCGCAGCCGATTCACGCAGTAAAAACGGGAATGTGTCGTGCTGCGGCGGCGTAGGAACGTAAAATAAGACGCAATACTAAATTCGTTCATTTCCTGCATGCTAGCTATATTGATAGCGCAGTCGATCTCGTCCGGAATGCGTTCAATGTCTTGCGGAAGAACAAACGTAATGTCTGCCCCCTCACTGTCGTTAGCCGAAAGTACTGACATTCTCGCTCCTGGGTCTGCCTTCCCGTGAGTGTTGGCTTGGAAAACCAGCATCTTAGGCAGATCTATACAATAAAGTCGCGAGCCAGGCTGCCATCGGCGAATGAGAGCGCCAAGAAAACCGTACCCGTCCCCGATCAAAGCAAGGGTTCGAGGAGATAACCTGTATGCTGCCCAATGTTCTGCCAGCACCGCCAGTGCGCACGTACTCTTGAAGACGTAGAAGTTAACCCCTCCTGAAAGGTCCCGAGCAAGTTGTTTTGACATTCGCCAGATAGGCGCATAACTTTTTAACTGAGAAGTCACCGATCGATAAGTTAGGCGCTCCACCCAATGTAAAATAACCCCGCCAAACTGAGGTCGCATAATCCCTTCGAACCCAACCGGCCTTAATACCAGCTGTTCACCTCGACGCTCGATAAGGGTCTCACGTCCGTACCGCTGCCAGTGCGAGCTCGTATGTGCGGCCGGGAGGGGATCAGCCTCGACCATTTCAAGGAGCATCTCGATGACATGGTTCATGGAGCTAAGGTTTTTCGAAGTCTGGCAACCAACTCTCTCATCCGCTCACTCCACTTCCACAACACGAAGACATCGGACGCTAGAACAACAAAGGTGTATCCTTCCCTAAATGCTACCCCAACATTCTCTTCCGTCGGATCTATGATATGTGTCCCGCATGCCCTGCCTTTTCTGCTGCAGGCTTTAACTACCCTAGCGCACGCCTCTGTGACACGCGAATCGGACAGTTGGCCCGGAATGCCCAGTGATCCAGATAGGTCATAAGGGCCAATCATGGCACCATCTACACAATCGTGAGATAAGAGATCGTCTGCCGCTTCTATTCCCTCTTTCGACTCGATCTGAATAATGATCAGCGACCGCTCATTCCACGTCCTCGTATACTCCTCAAAGTTGAAACCATACCTTTGCGCACGGGCGATGCCGTAGCTTCGTTTGCCGAGCGGCGGATACTTACACCACTCCACAATCCGCCCGACTTCATTCCTCGTCGAAACGTTCGGCACAATAATGCCATCCGCACCGCTATCCAGTAACCGCTTGATCTGTTCCCCATTATGGGACGAAACACGAGGCAGGCAAGCGATTCCACCTGCATGAGCAGCCGCAATGATCCTACCCGCCTGCTCTAGGCTTATTGTGCTATGCTCTAAGTCGATGCCGATGAAGTCGACCCCAGCAGAGGCAAAAATCTCAGCAATCGACGGGTGAGCCAGTGAGGTCCACGCGCCAAGCACAGGCTTGCGGGACCGAAACGAAGCTGCAATGGAACCGTCCACTCTATACAATCGGCGCAAGCTCTTCTAGCCCTGAGAATTTTTACCCTTTTTGCAATCGCTCAGCATCTTGAAGAAACATCTTCACCGTCTCTTTACTATAAGGATGCACAAGCATACCCTCCAACAAGCTCGGCACCGCTGTCACAATATCGGCTCCAGCTTCAAACCATTCAACGATATTCAGTACCTCACGAGTTGAGCCCACGATGATCTTTGCTGGACTGCTGAAGGACTCCAGAAGGCTACGCAAGCGCCTCACCTCCTGCCGGGAGTCATAGCCCATGTTGTTAATCCTCCCACCAAAAATGGACACATAAGTCGCACCGGCCATGGCTGCCAAGAGGCATTGCTGGGCGCTCATCATCGCAGTAACGTTGACGCGGATATTGTGGCTTTTCTCTAATTCGTTGACCAACTTAAGATTTTCAGTCTCACCGTCCGGCCCATGGATGGGAATCTTGACGTTGATATTCCCGGCCCAGGCAGCAAACTTACGAGCTTGGTCAAGCATCCCCTCAAGATCGTTGGTCGTGACTTCGACAGACACGGGCAGTGGGCTGATCAAGGCAGCGATCTCCTTACAGCGTTTCTCGATCCCTGACCAGCCACCCGTGACGCCGTCCTTGCTCAGGATAGTCGGGTTGGTGGTCACTCCCCGAATGATACCCTGGGCATGGTACTTCCGGATCTCGTCTATTCTACCGGTGTCAAGAAAGATACCAGTCAGAGTCCCCATTCTAGTGCTCCCCCTTATCTAAAGCCGCTGTCGTTTCCCATTTATTGCCCTTCAGCATCAGGCGCGGATCACATACAATGGCGTGCCATACGACCGCCTGCAGTGCCTCTGTATGGGGAGTTACATTGCTCGGGTTCACAGTTGGAATAATGAGCACAATATCACCGCGCCTCATGGTGTAACCACCGTCCCTCCCAACGATGCCTAGCACATCCATACCACGCAACTTGGCTTCGTCGATAGCTTCGACTAGGTTAACACTGATATGACGTTCCCGACTACCACCACCCACGGACAGGATAAAAAGCACATCCCGATTGTCCGCCCGGCTCACTCGCAACCAAGCACCGAAAACACTGTCCCACCCTCCATCGTTTGTCCGGGCAGTTAACTCGGAAACATTATCCACAGGAGTATAGGCTTCAATTCCTGCAAGGTTTCGAAAGTCGTTCACGGCGTGACTACAATTGGCCGCGCTCCCACCCACACCACAGAGAAAGAGACGCCCGCCGCCTTGGCGCAGACGGACGAGCCTTTCTACCATTTGATCCATCACATTGATATCTAACTCTTGCACAACTCGTATCGTTTCTCCCAAGAAACGCTGAAGGTATTCCCGACTCATCACTTTTTCCTTCCCACGATGCGCGCAAACGAGCTTAGACGTCGCTCCTGCAAAAATGATTGAAAGGCAGCACGCGTTTCCTCATCCGCGTCCACAAGCTGACGCTCAAAGGTCGAAAGCGGGATAGCTGGATCATGACGCAAGTGCGCCTGGATGATTTCTACATCCAGCACGCCAGGCGTACTAACCTCGAGGAGCGCAAAGCCGGCGCGCATTAGCAGGAGTTCAATCCCTTTCAAGCTAAAGCAATTGGCACGGTCCGGCGGATATATATAGAGATTTCGAAGTCCCAGTACTGCAATGTCAAAGCCCGAGCATACCAAAGCGGTAACGAAGATCAGCCCACCCTCTCTGAGAGACTCTGAAACCGCATGGAGGAGAGTTCTGGGGTCATCGACCCGGTCAAGCGACTCGAGAAGTACGGCTGCTTCTACGCCAGCCCCTTTTTCGCTGCCGTTGGCGTCCTTGTTTTTATCCAACTGGCCTGACGCATTATAGGTCATTATCAAATCCATCTCTCCCACAGTTCTAACCTCCGCAAATAAACCGCTGCCTTGGAGTAAAGGAGTAAAGTCACTTGGCGGAGTCACAACCTCCATCAGCCGTGGCCGGTCTAGGCCTTGCAATCTGAGAGTACTTTGGATCCATTCCAGCTTAGGCAAATAGACACTATCGCTGCGTAGAGTAGCGATATCAGCGTGAAACGCTAACGGCGACTTCCGATACTGGCTGACGTCAGCCAACAGGTGAGCCAAGTCTTCAGCGCTGGGCAATTGGGCTAGAAAAAAACTCCCACTTTCCGGGCAACGGAGGTATTCCAGGCCGTCTACATAGCCAAATGGATCGAGGGACGCATCTCCCACGGGAGACTGCTCTCGTCGGCGTCTTCGAATCTTAAGCGTTTTCCGAGTTTGTTCTAGACAGTATCCCCGATAACGCAGAAGCCCATCCAGGGGCTTAACTGAGGACAGCGGGAAAGTGTGTGTCGTTTGGATCGAGCGCATCAGCTTTTTCCCTTAATATCGCGACGCTCCGCCAACGCATATACATCGCGAATAATCTCCATGACACTCCTAGCCTCATCGAGGGTTCCGTGATTGGCCGGGCGTCCGTCTTTGATTGCCGCGATGAAATCGCTAACTTCCTTATCCCAGGAATCATCACGATCAAAGTGAATAATCTCTTCGCGTGGGTTCCCGAGCGCTAGGGCCTCGTCTTCGAACTCCCGCCTTCCTACCACTAGCTGCTCACGGCCGTAGCTGCCGGTTTGCGATAGGAAACCGCTCGCTATAAGGTAGCCATCGACGCAGCCGATCTCTATTCGAAAGGTATGCTTCCAGAGGGTCGCCGATGAGTGCAGAAAGACTGGCACGCCGTCCCGCGTGCGCAGCAATACAAAGGCGTTGTCCTCTACACCACAATCCCAAAAGGAATCGGTCAGGACAGCATCAACGACCGTGAGTTGGCCGACAAAGAATTGGAAGATATCAAGCATGTGTACGCCCTGGTCAAGAAGAATTCCCCCGCCAGAGATTTCACGCTTGTTGCGCCAGCCGTCTCGGTAACGTGCGCCGCCCGATTTCCCGTAGGTTCCCTTAATATAAAGAACATCACCGAGTCCGCCTTTGCCGATAAGGGCCCTGGCAGCCTGAACACAAGGATGGAGCCTATGGTTAAAGCCAAAAACAAGCGTGTGGCGCGGCAAAGCGGTAGCGGCCTCGGAGATCCGGCAAAAGTCCTGCCAATTCCGCCCGGGCGGCTTTTCGCAGAAGACATGGCCGCAATGACGCAGCCCCTCAACGCAAAGCTCTGCGGTCACGTTATTCGGTGTGCATACAAAAGCTGCATCGAACCGTTCCCAAGGTATCTTTTCAGTGGGAGGTAGCAACACACCGTCGAGACCCGCAGTAGAGGGATCCATAGCGGGATCCACGACCGTAATACTCTGCACCTCCGGGTGCCGGCGCAAGACTTGGTATCGAATCTTACCCATATAGCCGTAGCCGAAGATAAGGCAATTCATCTTACTGCCGTTCCTTCCCTCTATGCTTCTGACTCGTGCTGATTCGTCACCATGGTCTCTCTTGAGCTATCTACAAAGTAGTTTGTAGATTCCACCGCAAGGGCCTCGCTCATTCTTAAATATGGCGCGGGTTATATCAGTGAGAGAGAATTTGTGGCATCACAGGTTCCAAGTTTGCCAGCATTTCTACGGTAGAGATTCACCAAAGTCCTTCCGCCCTCGAATAGTTTCACACAATTCTGTCACTTGTAAAGCCTCCTGCAAGCTGCATCCGTGGCTTTTTTCGGTCTTCTTTTCAACGCATGCCTCGATAAAATGACGGATTTGATTAAGAAATCCCGGCTTGTAGGTGAAATCCGTCATTTGTTCTTCTTTGAGTTCGGGCTCATACCGCCGGTAGGGAACTTCACGCGTCTCCTCCACAAGCCGCATGCCCTCATATATCCTCAAAATTTCCATAGGACGAAGCCGACAAATAAAGCCTTCAAAATTCAAAGTCAGAGAGATTTGGGACGGCGCATCAAAGTTGGCTTGGAAATGGATAGGGATTCTCCCTGGAGATTCTAAGATACCGCTGTAGGCCGGCGTTCCCCCGCTTCTGCGATACATTTTTACAATCTGCACTCGACCCAGCAGATAAATTAATAAATCCAGCCAGTGAGACGTCTTATAGAGCAGTATGTTTTCGCGAAGTTTTTCACCGTGACGCTTTACGTTATCCCGATAACTGTCCGGGCAATTCAACTCTACAGAAATGAGAGGATGAGAAGCAATCATCTCCTTCAGCCGGGGAATAAAATCGTAGAACCGCCGGTTGTAGCCTACCATGACCCGACCTTGGACTTCCCCGACCTCCGCAAGAATGTCCTTTATTTTTCGGGAGCTCAATGCAAGAGGTTTCTCGATCAATACCGGGAGACGAGCCTGGATAATCTCTTTTGCTACCAACTCCGTATTTTCCCAGCTCGTCGCCACGATAAGCGCATCAGGCCTCCCGTGCAATAACATCTCTCCCCAATCGCTGAATTTACGGCTCACCCGATAGTCATGGACGAAGGAGTCGATGTTGAGAGAATTGGCTCTCGCAGCTACGGCATAGATTTGATGGCCTAGAGCCCTGACCACGTCTGCATGAGATCTGGCCGCACTTCCACAGCCTATGAATCCGAATTTCAGCACGGGTTGTTAGAGGGAGTTAGGAGGCTCGTCGTCAAAATTTCCGATTATAATACTGAGACCACTCCTCAAAGTGTTTTCTGCCGATTTTGGTGCCATCCACATCACATTTGGCGCAGGGCCCAAACCCACGGTCGCCTACTGTCAAGCTTTCACGGGCAGCCTTCAGTCGCAGCCCATTCCATACTTCAATGATCGTTTCTTTATTGAGGTCGCCGACTACATACTTCTTCACCCAGTCATGAGAACAAAGAAAGACTTCACCGGTGTGGTCAATCATCATCATGTAAAAGGGTAGGTAACATTTCTTTGAGAGCGGTTGTGCGAGGGGCTTTAGATTCATGCGCTCAAAATCAATCGTCCCGGCACGGTTGGAAAGATGCATTCCGGCACCTTGATCCAGAAGGTACCTTTCCCGAAGCACTAGCTGCTTATCCGTAACACCGGCTTCCTCCCTCATTCTCGAAAAATATTCCACCTGGTGGGGCCCATCATACAAGCTCACATGGATGGAGCTGACTCCAGCTTTAAAGAGGTTGTGGATAGCATCTACGTTCAGAAAATCTCCGTTTGTATAAATCTCGATCTTTGCTTTCGTACAGCACTGACGAGCTTCTTCGACCAATTTGTCAAGTTCCTTGTGGAGTAGCGGCTCGCTGTAACCGGAATAAACAATTAATCCTTGATAATCGAGCTCTCCCAGCTCTCTCATCATCTTGGTATGCAGGTGCGGCGAAATATATTCGTTAACATTGGGATAGACCTCGGGATCTACGCGGGGGCAGAAAGGGCACTTCCGGTTGCACAGCCCGGTAACGCTGATTTCGAACAGGGAGACTGGCGGGTATACCGCTGCTTGCTGATCCAAAGCCTGGACCATAATCTTTTCTTTTCGCTGGAGATTCGGATCCGTCCAAACCGCACCCTTATACATATTTCTCACCCCCTGGCTCAAAACCGACAGACAAAAAGATCCAGAAATCGTAGCATTTTCTCACGGCGCTTCGGCCCGTTTCCGTCAGAGAGTCTGCCTTCCGTCGCCCATGACTCGCCTTAAGAACCTATCGGCCGACGCATCGTCCGCTGCCGTCGTATAGCCATTCACAAACTCGGCCGCTCGGCGCCATTCCTCGGAGACACCGGGATCACCCGTTGCGGCGTAACGCCGCAGCACTTCTTCCATTTCGCTAACCGAGGAGACCCGTTCGCGCCAATTAGTCAGTTCAAAGAGCACGTCGACATCAAAGAGATTGCGGTCATCGAGATAAACCGGCTTGATCCCATTCAGGACGGCGTACAGCGCCGCAGAGGAACTTCGGTATAACACCACGGAGGAGCGGCTAAAATCATCCTCGATAAAATTACAGTCCGAAACTTCGATGTTCCGGCACTGCTCTGGAGCAGATTCAAGACATAGGCGCACCTGCTCGAACGGTACCAGCGGGTGGCACCGGAAGATAAACTGATGGTCCGGGAGCGAAGAAGCTACGGGGATAACGAAGTTGAAGAGCAACTTCGCCTCGGGGAGACTTCCCATGGGAAGGACAAGTACCGTCCGTCTCCATGGCCTGGGTGCGGATTCAAGGAAACTGCCCGGAGATCTCCGGAATGAGCCGAATAGAATAAACTCAGTTTTATGAGCTTCATGCCCAGGCTTCATCATCCTTTTGGTTCGCTCGCCAAGGTAGAGCACTAGATCAGGAGTCGAAAGTTCCCAGGAGCCCTTGTTCGGCCAGGTTAATGATAGGGAATAAGGCATGACGACCGTGTGTTGGTAGCCTACTGTAAGGCACTCCTTAAGCGCAGTCTTGGCTCCGTTCCATGCTGGCACCTCCCAGGACTGACCTTCGTACAGGGTGACGAAGGCCCGCGGACGCCAGGTCTCTACTGCGCGCTTTGCTATGTAGTAATACATTGTATTTTTGGTTGTAGAAGGCGAGAGGCAATCCACCAAAGCGCGGGCACATGTCACAGCAAATTTTCCGTCAGAGGGGGTTCGCAAGAGACGGTAGAGCTGCCAACTAGTTGCAATTTGTTTGCATGCTATCACGATCGGTGCCCACACTGGCGCAAGCAATTGCTCCGGGATCGAACGGACCTGTGTCCGCTTAAGCACTGCCTGCGCAAACGTTCTCTTATTACCACCGAGGGCGTCGCCGCACAATAAGAGGAAGCTTACCCCACGCTGCTGTAAGAGCTGCGGCAGCCTGCCGTAGTAGAAATCATCTGAACTGTTCAATGACTCCGGGCCAAAGCACCACGTCTTCATGAGGAGGCTAGCAGGATTGCGCTTCAGCCTTCGTAGGACCAAGCTAAACTTGAGCTTCAAGTAGATAAGGTCGAGGGTCTCACGGAGCGCGGAGAGCATACACAGGACCAACCTCTTGGCAATCAATCTTACCGGCAGCATATTCTGCAAGGCTGTAGATTGATCCGCCCCCGATCGCGTTGCTTCTCCAACACCGTTCAAAAACGTATTCATCATCTCCACATGGTCGCTTGACAATGGGTATCGAGGATTCACCGATGAGGCCCCCAGCAACGGCAAATGAGGGCATAAACGCCGCACGGCGTACATCGCCTCGACCAACTCTTTGTATAGACCAGCTCCATCGACCCTACCGGGCACTTTGCTAGAGGGCTTCATCTCCGGCCAACCCTTTGGCTCCATTAGGAAACGGCCCCTAACTGCTACCGCCCAGAGAGGCTTCCATTTCCCTAGGCCGTTCACCGGGACGAGCCCATATCTCGTTTGGGCTGTGAGTCTGCGAATCGTACCACTGACGCACAAGCCCGGCATCCTCAAGGAGTCGTCTGCAGGTGCGCCGGGATACAGGATCGCTCGGTATCTCCACAAACAGAGAGCGCAGCTTTTCTGACCGGAGAGTCCGTGAGGCACCCTCGAGAATCTCCGGCTCCGTGCCATCCACGTCAAGCTTTAGATGGTGTGGACTAACCTCTGCCAACTGGCAGAAATCATCAAGTGTGAAAGCGTAGATCCCCTCACGCCAGACTACAGGACGCTGCTCACGGGTCAGATCCACGGGTTCTCGGGATTCCGTATGGAGAGCCGCACCGGGCGTGGCGTCCTGGATGTGGAGATGGCTCAGTCCGGTCTCGCTGCTGAATGCCAGCGAGTAAACTTCAATCCTTGCCTCAAGATTGTTCGCGAGTATGTTATCCTTCAGCAGGTGCAGGTTGGCGTATTCCGGCTCAAACGCCATGACGCGGATCCTCGGATGTCGCAATGCGGCGTATATGGAATACAGACCTATGTTGGCTCCTATATCAAAGAAGATATCGCCGTCCTGAAGCCATTGATCAATCCAGTCCAGTGTCTCCGGCTCCTTCGAATTATAAGTTTTCCACCGGTACTCTGTGATCCAGTTATCGCATGAAAGGGTAAATTGTAGGCCACGAGAGCGCACTCGCCTCCTTGGAGCCAGCAATTGCACAGCATACCACCGAAATTGCCTAACTGTATCGATCAATCCGCGAAGCACCTCCCCACAAACCTGGCCACCGGGTTCGGCCCTCACTCTAGGCCAGCCATCAAGTCCCTTAGCGGCACCCGCATCTCGTGAGGATACAAGTAGGGATCGTACATCTTTCCGTTGCCCGTGCCGCCCTGTGCGAGATCAAAAATTCCTTGGACGGCATATGGCAAGTCGCTTGCTTGGCGAACGAAATAGGCGGCTGCGGGTTCGATAGGCCGTCCCGCACGTAGCTCTCGAGCCGGCACATGCTGATAGCGGCCATTGCAGCCATAGAGGAGGACCGGAATACGATTTTGAAATGCCTCTTCGATAGTGGTGGACGAGAAACTTACGAGGAGGTTACAAGCGCCTAACAAGTTCTCAAATGGTTCGTCGACCTCGAGGACAACGCGCTCGGAAAGCGGGACAAGGGTCTCGATATCTCTGACGCCCAGCTCGTTCGTTGGCCGAAATTTAATCACCAAGAGTGTCTCAGGCACTTTTCTTACCGCCTCTGCGAGATCGCATAACGACTGGATATACTCGTCAGGGGTTTCATAGACGTAAAGCCGGAGCATATTGGTCGATTTGGCGGTCCCCGCATGGAGCAACACGCGAGGGTGGTGGAACAGGTTTTTGCCGTGTAACCACTTATGGAGCAAGGGCTCCCGGGCATTTCTATTTGCGGGCTTTCCCCACGTCAAAGGTCCGGTCCGGACCACCTTGCCGGAACACCCGAACGCTCGAACGTAATCCTCCCCGAGCGGGGTAGCCAGCGCAAGATGCGAGAATGGCATGCCCAGGAAGCCGCGTCCATGCTCGCCCCATTCGATCCGCTCAGGCTCGCTTTTTGGTTCCACGTGCGATCCGTGTGAAACCAAAATCGAAGGGATACCGTGCTGACTACATAACTCACCTAACATAAAATCATCGTCTCGATTCCCGCAGGAGATCACCGCCCTGGGACGGGCACGATCTACCGTTCGGTCTAGGACCAAGGACCAGAGCCCGAGTCCGACCAAATAGTGAGATAGGGGCACCTTAATTCTTTCCGCCATGAGATCTGCAAACGAGACATTCCGATAAGTGAACAACTCTCTTTCGTTCACGACCGCTTCAGCGAGTTCCCCGAGCAACGCTTTCTGGGCGGCGATTGCTCGCCCCCTCGCTCCATAAAAGGCCTTGATGATCCAGGCTGGAACTTCCACCGGAGGGAACAACGGCCCCCTCAGCCAGTTTACGTTGAGCTCAGGGCAGGCGTCTTTCAGTTGTCTCCCCAAATCTTCTAGCCCGTATGATCTCGTCGTCATCAAGACGAAGTCGCTGTTGTTCCCGCTCCAGCGCCACGGCCAAACTGCACCGCTCCAGAGGTAAAGTCCGTAGCGCAATAGGAATAACACGATCTCCGAGCTTTCTCGAAAAGCCTTCCGTTCCGACCGACTAGAAAGCCCGGACTGCCCACTTGCCAGATCATCAAACTCCAAGCCCTCCTGGCGCGCGACCCTCGCAACCAGCCGCCCAACCCAGTTTTCTCCCGGTTCAACACAGTAACAAGACTCAGCTTTTCCTCCAGCAAGAGAGGCCACTAGCACCTCCGGTCGGAACTTCTCCACCGCATTCCGCACAACTTCAACGGTCCAAATGCAATAGTGCGCAACCAGACGAGATCGAAAGACCAGCGCTTCGCGATAGGCCTCATGGATCCCCGACGGGACATCCTGCAGTCGGGTCTTTGCCCTGAACCAGCGGGTCAGTCGATCCGATAGTTCCAGGGCAGATACGTGAGAAGCATTGCTGAATAAGTCGGCCGTGTGGGTCACCGGAACGTCCTGTTCCCGAAGAGCGGTACGAACAGACGGTTTTAAGGGTACGGCCAAACCGCTTCCGGGCACGGCCTGCAATCGCTCGCGCCAAGGTTCGACTTCAAACACCTTGTCTAAGAATCCCAGTTGCCTTTTTTGCCCCATAGCTAGCGGAACCAGTCCCCAATCCAGTGAGAAGCCATCTGCAGATCCTCATCGTTTCTGACCTCGATGGGCGAGTACGGGTTGCCGACCTCATAGATACCGATCCGCTCGCCCAGGAGGTTCCCTTGCCGGACAAACTCTGGATGGGTCACGCACCCCACTCCTTTAAGCTCGATGTAGGTGGGTTCCTTGAGTTGCCGCGGGGTCAGGCCTTCATCCAGCTGGACGATCCTCTGCTCTCGTTCTTTCCAGACCGCCTTATTTTCACGCTTGGCAGCGATAACGCTGTCCAAACCATTCTCCGCAAGCTGCACAACCATATCGTCCAGGAGGCCCTTTGGCCGGAATGGAAATGTGATTTCCAGGGAGACCACCAGGTCAGGGAAGATCCCAAACTCTTCGATCCGCCCCAGCGAATATTTCAAAACGGTAGCGAGGTCCACATATTCCCTCGAAAGATCGGAGCTGCGAAGGAACGGGGCCTCAGCTCCCATCTGTTCGGAGAGCCCTGCCATTTCCGGGTTATCCGTACAAACGATCACGCGCTTAATGTATTTTGCCTCCAGGGCCCGTTTGAGGGTATACGCCGCAAGAGGCTTATCCTTCAGCCACTGGACCGGACCCCGCACGGGCACCAAGGCGATGATATTCATCGATTCGATGTCCAGGGACTTCAACGGATACCCTCGATCCGTCTGAAGCCGCTCCAGGATCCTCACAACATTGGCGCAGCGCTCCACGTTACCGTTGTGGTGGATACCGTGGTAGTGATAGACGCTGGCTTCTGGCTCATAGACAATACGGCATCCCCGGCGGAGGACCTCTTGCGCCCACACCCGGTCCTCGATATTCGTGAGCGTCTCGTCGAACGGAACTTTCTCCCAGATATCTCTACGGATCATGCTATTTCCGTTATGGAAGAAACTGTCTTTGACCTGCACCCGTCGGTCCAACCCAAACAGAAGCATCAAGTCACGTTTATCAGCATCTGGAGTAAACGCCATCGGCTCCTGCCTTCCGTAGACGCCGGCGACGTCAGGGTTCTCGAAATCTTTAATCAGATTTCCTATCCATCGCTCATTGACCGGAATGCAATGACCGGAAAGGCAAGCGACGTAGGCTCCTCTGGCCTCGCTGATGCCGAGATTTAATGCCCTGCCTGGTCGATAATCTTTACAGGTGACGACTTTCTGTAACGGGAACTGCCTTGCCTTCTCTAGCGTCTTATCGGAACTCTCGTTATCCACCAAAATGACTTCTATGTCTCTATAATCTTGGCAAAAGACTCCCTGGAGACAGTGCGTAATCCACCGCTCCTCATTCCTAGTTCTAATAATAATAGAAACTAGCGGGCTCACTTGAACGCTCCCCTCAACTCAGCCCCAACAGTAGCAGGTCCAATATGGATTCATGTCTTCTTTAGAATTAAAGCGGCTAATTCATCAGACCCGTTGGACAGATAGACCTTCTCCAACAAAACATATTGGTCTTGGAGCCGTTTGTTGCCTTTATATTCCTCATAAAAAGCTCGCACATCTTTCAAGTAACCGTGGCCATATTGTCGAATACCCCACAGCGTAATCCCCCATTTCTTGATGCCAAGAGACAAAGGGTTAGGTTCACCGCCCGACATCTGAGTTCCTGCGACAAGGAGAAGGTCTCCCCTTCTAACCGCATTGGGATCGAGGAGCACACTCAAATCAGCAGGGATTGTTTGTACCCCATGCGAGCGCTCGGAAAATTCAGCCGAAGAAAACGTTACAGGGACCCGGCATGGATCAACTGCTTCAACAAACCACAGGTAGGAAGTCGGGGACAAATAGTGCCCCGCCTCATGATTGGCGCCATAAATTAAGACCCGCGCTGAGCCCCTTAACTCGCCGATCCTCTGTTTTATGTATCTATAAGGTACGTGGTGGTACTGAGAAAAGAAATAATTCCCATGAGCCACGAGTCCCCAAAATAGAAATAAGACCAATAAAGCCGAGCCGATATAGGAATATCTTTTATCTGCAAATCGAGCCAACACAAAAGCGAAAGCTGCTGAAGTCATAATCATTCCAAACTGCATATACCTAAAGAACGTCCGGCCTGGGACATACAATGCAAGGAAATAGAGGATACCAAACAATAGTAGGACCCTGAAGAACTTGTTTTCTATTTCCTTGAAAAACAACAAGCCTACTAGCAATGGAAAGACGGTGTGCTCGAAGTAAAACACGTGTGCCCTGGTATAAAACCAGCTCTTCAAAATCCTTGCCATAAGCAGTTCCCTAATTCCCCCCTCTTTTAACTCCCCCGTTAAAGAAGGGAACTCCGACCAATAAGCGATCGATGGAAGAAATACATTAAGCTGGTCAAGAAACGGAACCGTTACGGTGACTATCGAGCCTACTAGAATGATGCCAATATCCCGCAACCTCAATCGCAAATAGACATAATATAAGAACATTGCGAGGCAGATAAAGATAATAGCATTGGCCTTGAGAAGAAAGCTTATTGCAAAACAGAGAGAACACAGAACGAGGAGTATCACCCTCCGCTTTTCGAGGAAGCGATCAATAAAGAATAACCCCAGAAGGAAAATGGCGGTTTGGAGAGAGTCGCCCAAGGCATACCTGTTAAAAGTAATCATAAAGGGGTTCAATGCAACCAATGCCATAGCAAATAACGCTGTCTTTTTATCAGAACGTCGTAAGACCAAAAAATAAATAAGGATACAGGACAAAAAGCCGCCTATGGCCGCCTCCACTCGGATATTGAATTCACTTAGTCCAAAAAACCAAACGATTGGGATGTTGATAGGATAGAGGTTTAAAAAAGGATTCTTGTTATCGGGATACAAATGCAACTGGCGCCACATGGCCTCAGAAAAGGAAAGTTCTTTCAAGCAGGGTAGTACATAGGCTACGAATTCCGCCACTTGCGCTTCTTCATCCGTTAGTGTGCTATATCCCAAGAACGCCAAACGGACAAAAGCAGCCGTTGACAAAATTACAATAAACCACAACCGATACTGATTGGTCAGCAAGTCTTTAGTCATGACTACGTAAAGCTACCCGCCCAAGCTAGCTTGCATTCCGTAGAAATCCTGCTCAAAGCTTCGAACTCCGCTTGTGAAAGTGGAATACCGTCTTTCGTTCTCTGCTGGGCAACTCGCTGCTCTGGATCGCCAGGGACCTGGATAGGTACCAGTGGATCTTTCGGCGGCTCCGCCCGGACCTCGTCCTTCATTTGTCGCATTCTTAACTTAAACTCTTCAAGGGAGATAAAGGAATCAATGCGAAAAGCCATAAAGAAGTGACCCAACTGTCGTTTTTTCTCCAAAGGATCAGCATACATACGTATAATGTGGCGACCGAAAGGCATCCCTGTTAAAAGACTACAGAGAACCTCAACCATCATGCTCAGGGCATAGCCCTTATACCCTCCCGCGGGATGCAGCGCGGCAACCCGCTGTGCATCTTGGGTATCGTTACCTTGCTCATCAACACCCCAACCAAAGGGGATGAATTTGCTTTGGTCTTGAAATTGTAAGATTTTGTTCCACGTGACTAGGCTGGTTGCCATATCGACACAAAATGGCTCCTCCCCCTCGCACGGAGCTGCAAAACAGATCGTATTGGCTCCGAAGAAAGGCCGGCGACCCCCTGCAGTCAAAATCAAAGAATCGCCGTGGGTAAAGCTGAACCCGATCATATCCCGCTCCGCTGCCATCAGGGCAAAGTATGCAGCCGCCCCAAAGTGACTGGAGTTGTAGACGGCCACCGTTCCCAATCCCGCCTGCCGGGCAAGCTCCATTGCCCGCCGCATCCCCTCCGCCCCTGCTGCGTGGCCAAAGGTATGATCTCCATCCAGCCGGCCAACTGCCGGTGCGGTATGCTCGAATCGGTAGGTAGGATCAGGATTGATCCGGCCCGCTTTCAAAGCCCGAAGGTAGTGAGGGAACAACCGTACGCCATGGGAATCCACACCGCGAAGTGAGGCCTGGATTAGGCCCGCAGCCACATCGGCGGCCACATCAGAGCGCACCCTGCAGGAAGTGAGTGCATTAATACAAAAACTCTGGAGGTCGCTGGCCGCGACACGGATTGAGGTCAGATATTCTCCTCTAGCCTACAGTTCGAGACAATTCTAGGGCTGATTGATCCACTGTTACCCACTCCGCTCCTTGGGACAAACTCCGATTCGCCGCCTCAACGACAGCTGTCGAGACTAGCGCCTCCTGAAAAGAAGGTCTTTTTAAATTCAGCTCTCCCAATTCACACTCTCCATCAGTGAGGTCCCGCACGTCGGTAAGAAACTGGCGGATACTTCGAGGCCCATATCCGTGCACCCTTGTGCTGTCGTTCAACCCCGCATAGAGTTGACTAAAATAGGGATTGATGTCCTCTACCCCACTCTCCTCGGTTACTAACTGAACACCACGATGCTTCTGGTCACTCTGGTAGCGTCCCGAAGTCCCGACGACGGTGATCTTCTGATCCGACATCGCTGAAGAATTATCCGCATCGATCCAATTCGTAACGATAGTTGAGACAAAAGACTTCTCACCCCTCTGATCTTTCCACTCCACCAAAGCCTCGATGGCATCTAAACTCCCGAGATCACTGGTGGCTGGATCCAATGGCTGGCCCGTAGCTAGCGCCCGCACGGGTCTAGCACCGGTAACAAAATAGATCATATCGACGTAGTGCACACCCAGATATTGAAAAACATTTGTATGTTGAATCCACGACCGGAAAATTTGTCTGACAGAGCGCCGCTGGGTAAACTCTACGGTTATATAACGGATGTCCCCAAGACGCCCTTCGACCACAGCTTGTCGCAATAGGAGATTCGCTTCATCAAAGCGCTTGTGAAAATCCACTGCGCCATAGACGTGATGGGCCATCGCCAAATTTGCTAATGCACAAGCTGAGGACAAGTTGGGAGTGAGCGGCTTTACAACTAACAGGTGTAATCCAGCTTGGATCACGTCCTCTGCAATCGCGGCATGGAGATGATCCGGGATCGCAAGAATCGCGCAGGCCGGGCGCGGAATTTCCGCAAGCACTTGGCGATATGCAAGAGAATTAGCTCCTTTACCTCGGGGATAACCCTGTATCGGTACCTGAGTACCTAGCTTGGCGTTTAGCTCATCAAGTTTTGCTCTAAGGATTTCTACGCTCTTCGGAGAGGTCGCGGCGATAAATATCTGACCGACCGATCCTTCCGCGCTAGCCTGTACCACTGTAGGAAGCACTGTTCCGAATCCGGACGTCCCTCGGCCACAGACGTACATCCCGGCCCCTACAATGAATACATTTAGAGGCTTGCCGTTTTTCCTCATCCCTCTGCCCGGTCCGCGAAATACGAGAGTGGCTTTCTGCCTTGCGCCATCCCCATCAAAACGTACTCGCAGAGCCTGATGTCTTCTTCAGTCTTGACAATCAAGGAAGAAAGCTGACCTACGGGGGCAAAGCCGATGCGCCCGAAGAGGATCGCATGCCCCTCACGTTCATACTCAGCTATGAACGCAACGCGCCGCCACATCATGAGCGAATACACGAATCGGTAGATCGGCTCCAGGTCTTGGGTTCGCGCGAACTTCTCGCCTGGTAGGTAGTTCAGCGGCGCATCACGGAAATTACAATGTACTCGTTCTTCCCTCACCGTCATAAGGCTGTCCAGTCCTGTTTCCACGAAATAATTTACAACTCTCCGGATTTCCTCACTTGGCTGGAGCGGAGCGATAGGGTTCACCCAAACGACTACGTCCGTAGGGTGATTAGCGGCAAAGTCGTACACGACTTCGTCGGATTTTGTCTCCGACGTGGCCAGGTGCTCGGGGCGCCTATAGAACTCCACACCGTACTGTTGGGCGATTTCCCCAAAAACGACTCCCTCGGAATTGACTACGATCCGGTCGAACACGCCGGATTCCTTCGCCGCCTTGATCACATGCGCGATAAGAGGTTCTCCCCTTATCAGAACCAAGTTTTTTCGTGGTAGCCGTTCACTACCTAACCTGGCGGGTATCATCGCAGTAATATGGTTTGAGTCTGTCTGCATCTCCTAATCTTCTCTGACATCAATGGAATCAATCACCGATATTTTCTCAAGTAAGATGTTTGTTGTCCTCTTTTTTCAGGGATGACATGCGCTGGCGGTCAACGAGCAGGGAATACGATTATTCCCGGACTCTTCGCAAGAAGCCCCGGTAGTTTGCCGTGAGGATATATCGCTCGCGTTTCTCGTCCACTACGAAAGATTTATTCTCGCGCAGAAAGATTTCTATAGCTTGCAATGGCGTGTCCGTGTCGGGGAATAGGAACGATCCATATTGCTGATTGGGATCCTGACTAAAGCCTCGTACTCCGTGGACACTATCCTCCACGATAATGTAACTGCCCCGACTCACCATAGGGGCATAATTCCTCAGATCACGGAGGACAGCATCTCTCGAGTGATCTGCATCATGGATCACAAGCACCCGTTTTCCCTGACACTCCTGTCTCAATCGCTCGATGACTTTACCATCGCTACAGTCTCCCGTAACAAGATCAATTCTATGATGTGTCGCAGTAATCCGGCTATGATCAATATCAACCCCTAGGACTTTACCGTTACCGAGAAGCTCCAAAATCGACGCGAGGAAAAGTGCGCTCCCGCCGTTCTTGTTCCCCAATTCAACTACGATATCCGGGCGGGTTTCGTAAAGGATCTCTTGATAGATCCACGCGTCCAGGGGATTTTTAAGAGTCCTATGCCCTAACCAGTAACACTGTTTTCCCAGGATTTCCCTCTGATGATAGTTCAGCCAAGCAATCAGAGGAGCGTGCCGACACCCGGCAAGCCCTTCGGCCGGGTTAAGCTGATAGGGCCACCTACGCCTAATGACAGGATCAAGAAGCCGTGAAACGACTCGTCTGCTCCGATTGACAATTTTGTCCCAGCCTGATGGCATTGCTCTCGCGCTCTAGCTCTCCCGAAAGTGCTTTAGATAACCCCTGACCGAATTAACAACTTTATCTCTCAACAATTGTCTCTCGTACATAATACTCAATGTATGTTTCCCAGCAGGAACATTTAATCCGAGGTGGATTACATTTATCGGGAAAGTCTCAGTGCCAACGCCATCAACATATGCTTTCCAATATGGCAGCGGAAATGTATTG
>JACQSF010000024.1 GCA_016206085.1 Candidatus Uhrbacteria bacterium | reverse complement strand
ATGTAGAGAGGACCCGTTAACGCGTTGGCGCGTTGGCGCGTTGGCGCATTATTCGACTCGTGATTCGCGACACGCGACTCACGTAATTCCTCGTCTGCCGTATTTCGTGAGTCGTGAGTCGTGAGTCGTGAGTCACTCTTAAGCTGCAGATTCCCGGAGAGATAGTCAACGAGGAACGCCTGCGCCGTAAGAGTCTCCCGCGAGACGGAGCGGCCGACCATTTCCAGCATGGGAGCTAACGCATTGGAAGCACAGTTGGAACAGAGGGTGTTTTCGTCCTTAAGCCACGTCTCGAAACTTTGGATTTCCGTTTCGTTGAGCTGTGCGAGAGCCGGAGTCGGCGGCACCACCGTGAGTCCAGGAACAATCTGAATCGATTCGCGACCCTCGACTCGCGACTCACGTAATTTCTCGTGGGTCGTGGATCGTGAATCGTGTGTCTGAAGATTACGAAGGAAATCTCCTACCATGCTCCCAACTGCTCGACTAATTCGGGCCGCTTCCGCTTTGCGCGCGGCAATCCGCTCGGGATTTAGCTGTCGCAATTTCCAGCGGGACTCAGGGGATTGGGCAAGCCGCTCGATGAGGTAGGCCATTTGAGGCGAGCGGCGCAGAAACTCAAGAGACTGCTTTAGCTCTTGTTCTGTCGGCAGACGGCCGTAGAGGTCATCGTAGATCGTCACAATGGCAGCTGAGCGCGTCGTATCCAACTGGCGTTGCTGCTCTGAAGAGAACATAAGCGTTTGGATGGCGTTGATATCCGCCCCCCAGACAGCCTGCTCTAAACCAAAGAGAACCGCAAGGCCAATACAAAAGGCTTTGGTCCGCTTTAAGTATATCCACCGTTCCATGTTCATTTAGGCTGCATCATTTGTGAGGTGTCCATAAAGCCGCCGCGGAAAAACTGGATTAAGATAGGAGCCGTAACAATGAGCATCGCGGATGCCAGACTGATAATTAACGGAAGCAGCATCTTGATGGGTGCCTGTTGGGCAAAACGCTCTGCCCAGTGGTAGCGCTGAAGCCGCATATCCTCTGAAAGGACTTTAAGTGCCTCCACCAGCCCCGTTCCCATCCGGTCGGCCTGGATGAGCGTTCTCGAAAAGGTGCTCGCCTCAGGAGTTTGCAGCCGTCTGGCAAACCCGCGCAAGGCATCCCGCCGACGCTTTCCCACACGAACCTCGGAGAGAACCACCCCCAACTCCTGGACAACCGGACAAGGGCGGAATTCCTTAAGCACATGGCTGATGGCACTCATCAAATCGGTTCCCGCACTGACGGAAAGTGCCAAAAGGTCCACCACCTCAGGAAGATCTCTACCCACCGTTTGCCGGCGAATCGCAATGCGTCTTTTGAGCCAAAACACAGGGATAAGGCACCCTCCGATGACGAAGAGAGCTAAAACCGCCGGCTGAATATCAGAAACTCCATGGGTAGCTATATAAACGATCAGCCCGGCTAAAGCCGCCATTTCTTGGATGACTAAAAATTCGAGTGGGGCCATCCGCATTCCGACTTCTTCTTGGGTTCGGTCAAGCCACTGCAGGTACCCACGAAGTGGAAGAGCCTGGTGCAATGGATTGATCAGTGCTGCCATTTTTGGAATAAAAGAGGGCATGTTGCTTGGCTTAAATTCCGAACGCAGCCGTTGACGCACCATCCGCTCCTCGGAATTAGGCCAAAGCGACCACGCTAGGACACAACCGCTAGCGAAAGCCAGCATCATGACGATCCATAGCATCGCGACGTCCCTCGTTAAAATGGCATCCGACCAAATCGCAAAAATAAGGCAATTGTAACCATCTGGGCAAGAATAATGCCGCCAAGTATGACGCGCCCGAGAGGATCTTGTAAGAAGAAATTAAAGTGCGATTTATCGATGTTGTATGTCACGAAAATGAAGGCAACCGGCAGAAACATCATAATGATACCCTGCAGGCGAGCCATGAAAGTGAGTGTGACGATTCTTTCGCGAATTTTCTTGCGCTCGCGAAGCGTTTCCACAAGCTGGGTAAAAATAGTCGTGATATCGCCACCCAACTCGCGGGTCACCAAAACCGCCGTGACAAACAGGTTGGTTTCATTCGAAGGAAGACGCTTCTTAAAGTGCGTCATGGCATCCTCCAATCCGATCCCCATGCGCGTTTCCTTAAGAATGAGGCCAAACTCCTGGGATATCGGAGCCGGCATCTCTTCGGCAACGACGGCAAACGACTGCATCATGCTCAAACCCGCCCGCAAACAACTGGATAAAAGCATGAGTCCATCCACTAACTGGTTTTGAAATTTCTTAAAGCGTGTAGCCCGAATCCTTTTAACCCATAACTTTGGAACCACAATACCGGCTATAAAACCGATAAGCCCCAAAAACCAAATCCCTGTAGCCAACCACAATAAGAATGCCAATATCGGCGGAACAGCAAAATGCAGCAGACGAAGCTGCTGGCTGGTAATAATCAGAAACAAATCCTCCAACTGCTGTTGCGCGCTATGAACCTGTCGTCCGATATAATTGCTAACCCTTTGTTGTACTGGAGGATAGCTTGCTAACCCGATCAGCGCGCCAGAGCCGAAGGCCAGTCCGTAAACGATAAAAGCGATCATTAGTGTCTATTTTTGCCTAATGTTAAATACATTTGTAAACT